>JACRLO010000020.1 GCA_016235245.1 Nitrospirota bacterium
TATGACGTTTCAATAAAGGTCCTGAGCCACCTGCTCCTTGACGGATGCCGCAGTTTCCGTATGGCCTTCACCTCGATCTGCCGGATCCGCTCACGGGTCACCTCGTATTCCATGCCGACATCCTCAAGCGTATGCGGTATCTCATCGCCAATACCGAAACGCTTTTTGATGATCTCGCGCTCCTTTGGCGAAAGCAAGGCAAGCGCCATATCAATGTTTCTTCGCATATCCTTCTGTATCGCTTCGTCAAGCGGGGAGAGGGTCCCCTTATCCTCAATAAAGTCTCTTAAATGGCTGTCATCTTCTTCTCCTACAGGCGTTTCGAGTGAGATCGGCTCCTTCGAAATCTTGAGCATGCTTCTGACCTTCTCAATCGGGATATTCAGCCTTTGGGCTATCTCCTCGGCATGGGGCTCCCTGCCTTTTTCCTGCACGAGTTCCCTGACCGCCTTCGTCATCCTGTTTATGGCCTCAACCATATGCACCGGTATCCGTATCGTCCTTGACTGGTCGGCAAGGGCACGGGTGATAGACTGCCGTATCCACCAGGTGGCGTATGTGCTGAACTTGTATCCCCGCTGGTATTCAAATTTCTCGACCGCCCTCATAAGGCCGATGTTCCCTTCCTGAATCAGGTCAGAAAAGCCAAGGCCCTTGCCGATGTATCTCTTGGCAATGCTGATGACCAGCCGGAGGTTAGCCTCGGTGAGTTTTCCTTTTGCATCGTCTATGGTCATCTCCTCCGAGATTATGACCTTGAGCGCATTGCGCATATCTTCATACGACGCGCCGAACCGGCCCTCGATTTCCGTGATGGCTTTTCTAAATACATCACGCTCCCGGACGATCAGGCTGATCTCTTCCCTGATCGTCTTATTCCTGAGGCTCTTTGGAATAGATATTTTTCCTGTCTTTGACAGACTCGCGCCCCGATATACCGCCTTTTCGCCGGCGAACTGCAGTTGTGCATACAATTCAAACAGGTCCATGATCGTCCTTTTCAATTCCTCCGAAAAGTCGTGCAGCACGTCGTCCTTCAGCCTGAGGCCGATTACCTCATGCAGCATCTTGTCCCGGTTGTCTGAAAGCGACTTGATCATCTTCTGGTCAGGTTTTTTGCCGGAATCCTCAATCTTCTTCAGGAGCGCCTGATGCCTCAGATAAAGGGTCTTAATCTTCAGCGTTGCCTCATGGAAGCGTTTCCGTTCGTAAGCAAGGTCCTCTTCCATCTCCTCATCTCCGTTTTGGACGATATGCCACAGGGGCGCTTCACCGGCCTCAACCATACCGCCCAGCGCGACAAGCTTTTCGATGGCAAAGGGAAGAGAGAAGATGACGCGGGCAAGCCGCTCCTTGCCCTTTTCGATCTTTACGGCAAGGTCGATCTCACTCTCTTTGGTAAGCAGGGGCACGCCGCCCATCTCCTTGAGATAGACCTTGATCGGATCATATTCCGCTTCGAGCAGAGCACTGCCCTTTTCCTCTTCCTCTTCGACAACCTCCTCGTCCTCGGCATCGTCCTTCGACTCAAAGGTGCGTTCATTGTCAAAGTCAAATTCTTCAAAATACTCGTTAAAATCCTTATCGTGTTTCATGGTCCTTTTCCTTTATCAGTTTTTTCTTTTCAAGCAGCAGGGCATTGATCAATTGAATATCACCCGAGGCCCTGGCACGCAGCATCCGCTCCTCAAACTTCCTTTTCTCGATCTTCACAAGGCAGTCTTCAATATTCCGGTCAACAAACTCGGGGTCAAAGCCCGGAGCAACGGAAAGCCGGGTAAAGAGCAGCCGGTCATCCTCGCTGGCGCTGTCAAGGACCCCGGCGATATGAGTCCTGTCTTGCAGTGCAGCTATCTTCCGAAACAGCGAGGCAACTGCAGCGTCCTTAATCTCATCGGGGTCGAGCCGCGAAAGCACGGCAGCAGCCTTCTCCGGAAAGGCAATGACCGCACTCAGAAGAAGTTCTTCTTCAGCTCGGTTCCGGGGCGCAGCCTTCATCCGAACCGGCGTTATTTCCGCCCCTGTTTTCTTTGTCCGCAGCTTGCGGTATTCTTCTTTCAGCGTCGCCTCGCTGATCCTTGTCTTGCCGGCGAGTTCTATGATCATCTGTTCAGCCTCGATGGTATCCTGCCTCTCGGCAATAACCGTAAGCGCCTCCCTTACAGCCTGGCTCCTCTGCCCCTTTGAGGAGTTCAGGATAAAATCGGTGACGGATTCAGCCTTCTCGATAAGGATACTGAAAGATTCGCTGCCATGTTTTCCGAGGTAGCTGTCAGGGTCCTCCTTATCCGGAAGGATCAGTATCTTCGCATGAAAATCATTCTGGGCAAGGAGCGGCAGGGCCCTCCTCGCAGCCGCAATCCCGGCAGCATCCCCGTCAAAGATCACGACCACCTCTTTGGTGAGTTTCCTGAGTTTCAGAAGATGCCCTGCCGTCAGTGACGTGCCAAGCGGAGCAACGCCATTCTTAAACCCATATTGGTGGCAGATGATCACATCCATGTACCCTTCCACGATCAGCGCATAGTCCTTCTGCCGGATCGCCTCTTTTGCCGTGTACAGCCCATAGAGCGTCTCGGATTTTCTGAAAACCGGCGTCTCGGGAGAGTTGATGTACTTCGGCAGGCTGTCATCCATTGCCCTGCCGCCAAAGGCTATCACATTGCCGTTCGTTGCCATGATGGGGAAGATGATCCGTTCACGGAACATGTCGTACAGGCCCTTGTCTCCGGCGACAGCCAGTCCGGCCTCCCTGATCACGGCCTCGCTGTACCCGGCCTGTTTGAGATGCTTCAGGAGATTGCTCCATCCTGCAGGCGCATAGCCGAGCCTGAACAATGCAATAGATTCGTCCGCGATACCCCGCTTTTTGACATAGGCAGAGGCGCTCTTTGACTCGTGCAGTTTTTGGCGGTAGAACTCTGCTGCCTGGGCCAGCGCATTTCTTATCTGCTGCCCTTTTTCAGTCTCCTTCCTGTCCTGCCCGAATGCGGGCAGCTTGACGCCTGCCTTCTCTGCAAGCACCTGCAGGGCCTCGGGAAAAGACATGCGCTCATAGTTGACCAGAAACCCGATCGCGTCGCCGCCGGCGCCGCAGCCGAAACAGTGATAGATCTGTTTTGCCTGGCTTACCATAAAGGAGGGGGTTTTTTCGGTATGAAAGGGACAGAGGCCTTTCCAGTTCTGGCCAGACTTCCTGAGCTGAACATAGCCGGAGATGAAATCAACAATATCTATTCTTTCTTTTATCTCTTCAAGAACCCTGTCAGATCTCATATAGCCCCAGTGAGGAAATAGTCAGAAGATATTGTAGCACGACAGGAAAATTTTCTGCCCGGACGGGCGGCTCAGGAGCGCCTGTCTACCCGTTTGTATCCGGAACATTCAAGAACACGGACCTCTGAACCCTGTAATGTCTCGTCAAGCAGGAGGTTCAGCCCCAGATTATCGCTCGATATGTGGCCGGCTATTACGACATTCAGGTGGTTCTTTTCAGCCTCTTTCCGGTGCTCTTCACTCATATGCATCCCTACGATGGTATTAACACCGGCATTGGCCAGACTCTGAAAAATATCTTTGGCACCCTCGGTGCCGCCGGTCATGTCCACAAAGACCTTTCCCGCACGCCGCTTCTTTGAGCCAAGGAGTATCTTCGGACCTGCGCCAAGCTTCATGGCATCGGTATACTCAGGTATGGCCTTGAGAAGGTCAAACAGATCGCCAAGATTGTGTGGCTTTTTCTCGTCAAAAAGCCTCTGGAGAAAGGTGACTACCATATTATAAGCAGGAGTGTGAAGACAGAGAAACGGGATGTTGAGAAGACGCGCAGCATCGACGGCCCGCGTATGATTTACCGGCATAAGGCGCCGCTCGATCTCCTTTGCCCGGCCTTCCATAAGGTCTTCGGCAATATTGATCGGAACGCCGAAAAGGTTCAGGATATCCGACTGCATATGCATGACAGCGGACAGGTTTGCAAATGCCCTGCCCTCCGGGTGGTGTGCAAGGACAAGATCAATCTTTTCACCGCGATTCCTGAGGGTATCAGTCAGAAGGATTTCGCCGACCTCGATATCGACGCCGACAAGCACCTGCCCGATCTCCTCGTCGCCGCTGCCATGGAGAATGCGCGAATCCGAGTAGGGGTTTGTCAGTGAGTCAAGGTCAAAAAGGTCTTTTTCATCCTGCTTCAGTTCTTCATGCTCTTTTGCCAGCCGCTGCAGTTCCTGCAGCACGGCATCCCGGCCGCGAGGGTCGTTTGCCATACCGGTTTCGATTGCTTTTTGGTAAAGGTTGCGGAGTATCATCAGGAATGAGAGGGAGGGGAGGCCGACGGTAGGCTGGACGGAGCCGCCAGCAGCTCTTTCACCCGCGTATTGACCCACTTGCCGTCAGCCACACCTTTGATCTTCGGCATCAGGACCTTCATCACCTTGCCCATGTCTGCCTCTGATTTTGCGGACGATTCCTGTATGGCCAGGACAATAAGCTTCTCGGTTTCTTCCGGGGAAAGCTGGGCAGGCATATATGACTGCAAAATGGCAAGCTCCTGTTGTTCTATCCCGGCAAGGTCTTCTCTGCCTGCCTTTGAAAACTGCTCTATCGACTCGCGACGCTGCTTGCCCATAGACGAGAGAACCGGGAGGATCTCTTCATCAGAGAGCTCCCGGCCCTTCTCGATCTGGACGTACTTGATCGCTGCCTTGGCCATACGCAATACTGAGACTCTGACCGTGTCAGAACTCTTCATTGCGGCCTTAAGATCCTCGTCAATCCGCTTAAGCAGCGACATGCTACCTCGATCCCAGCTTGATTCTTTTTGCGGCCTTCTTGCGGGCTGCAATGGCTTTCTTTTTCTTTTTCACGCTCGGCTTGTCGTAGTGCTCACGCTTCTTGACCTCAGAAAGAATTCCTTCCTTTTCGCACTGTTTTTTGAAGCGTTTAAGAGCATTTTCGAGTGAGTCACTTTCGCGCACCCTGATTTCGGGCATTCATGTATCACTCCTCTCTCTTTGAAAATTAGCCAACATTTTATCAGTTTACAAAGAGGCGTGTCAATCTCTGATTTAGAGAACCGTTTGATAATAAAAGAAAATATATCCGGCAGCATCTTTATTGTCGTAGGATGAAATGGCGGACAGCACTGAGGCAGGCACAAAAATAAAAAAGGCGCCGTCATGACGCCTTCTTTGAGACTATCCTGCCTTGGGCAGTAGCAGCTCTTATGCCTGTTCTGCTGAGCCCAATACTTCCTTGTTCTTATGGATGATCATCTTCGTCAATTCGTCGCGCGCCGGGCCAAGGTATTTCCTCGGATCGAACTCGGCCGGCTTTTCGACAAAGGTCTTGCGGATGAGGGCTGTCATGGCAAGACGGCCGTCACTGTCGATATTGATCTTGCAGACTGCGCTCTTGGCTGCCTTTCTGAGCTGCTCCTCAGGGATACCGACAGCGTCCTTCAGCTTGCCTCCGTTGGCATTGATCATCTGCACATATACCGGCACAACCGAAGAGGCGCCATGAAGAACGATCGGAAAGCCCGGAATACGCTTTTCGATCTCCTCCAGGATATCGAATCTGAGCGGCGGCGGAACGAGGACGCCCCGTTCGTCTCTGGTGCACTGTTCCGGCTTGAACTTCATGGCGCCATGAGAGGTGCCGATCGAAATTGCAAGGGAATCGACGTTCGTCTTATGCACAAAGTCTTCCACTTCCTCAGGTTTGGTATAGGTCGATTTTTCTGCAGAGACTTCATCTTCGATGCCGGCAAGAACGCCCAATTCACCTTCAACCGTCACATCGTGGTCGCGGGCGTATTCCACCACCTGCCTCGTCAGCTTGATATTGTCTTCGTAGGAATGATGGGAGCCGTCGATCATGACCGAAGAAAAACCGGTATCAATGCAGGACTTGCAGAGTTCAAAGGTATCGCCGTGGTCCAGATGAAGCGCAAACTTCACCGGCGACCCGGCATCTTTTATCATCGCCACAGCGCCCATCGCAAGGAAGCGCAGCAGCGTCTGGTTGGCATATTTGCGGGCGCCGCTGGAAACCTGAAGAATAAACGGGGAAGCAGATTCCACACATCCCATGACAATCGCCTGGAGCTGCTCCATGTTGTTGAAATTGTACGCCGGGATGGCGTAGTGCCCCTGCATCGCCTTTTGAAACATTTCCCTGGTATTTACCAGTCCGATCTCCTTGTACGATACCTTCTCCATAGCACCCTCCTTAATTTCAGATCATCAGATCAGAATTGTATGTCTCAGAAATAGTATCATCGCAATAATGCGTCTGCTCAAGCCCATCATGTGATCCCCGGTTTTCATGCTACCACAACTTGTTGCAGAAATGTAAGATACCCTTCGGGTCATTTATCGGTCCCCCATTTGAAAAAAGTTCTGCCAATATGATAGAGTGCATGAAATTCTTCTACCGAAGCAGGCAATGTTTTCTTTTGAATCAATCATTCATAATCTTAAAGAGACCATCATTCTTTTTGACAAAAAAAGCAGGATGACATTTATCAATAAAAGCGGCGAGGAGCTCCTCGGCAAAAGCTCTCGCGATATTGTCGGCCATAAACTGAGCCAGCTTTTTCGCGGAGAAAAGAAGATATCTCCCCTCATCAGGAAGAGCATCGATGAAGAACGCTCCTTCAGGGGAAAATCGGTCAACATCTCGATGGGCAGGCAGATGAATATCGACTTCAGCCTCTCAACCTTTTATGTGCAGGACCGGGTCGAAGGGGCAGCCCTTTCCCTGTCCGAAAACATACCGCTTGCCGAAGGCGAGGACCATGACCAGGAAGCGGTAGTCTTCCTTCTTGGCTCCATATCTCACGAAATCAAGAATCCCCTTGGCGGCATAAAGGGCGCTGCCCAGCTTCTCCTCCAGAAAACAGAGGGCTCATCACTTGCCGAATACGCCGACCTTATCGTCAGAGAGACAGACCGCTTAAATACCATTCTTCAGGACTATCTCACCATATGCAGAAAGCCCTCCTTCCAGGCAGTCAATATCCATGAAGTCGTCGAAAAGACTGTTGCGATCCTGTCTGTCCCGATGGAAAAGGCGGGCATATCGATCAAAAGGCTCTATGATCCCAGCCTCCCTCATATCCTCGGCGATGAGTCAAAACTGCTTCAGGTTTTTCTGAACATCATCAAGAATGCGCTGGAGTCAATGAAAAAAGGGGGCGTGCTTGAAATATCCACACGTCCTTCAAAGGAACTGTTTGGTGAACACGGAAAAATTAAACGCATGGCGCTCATAACCGTCGGGGATACGGGCAAAGGCATGTCCGAAGAAGATCTGCAAAGAATCTTCCTGCCCTTCTACACAAAGAAAAAAGGCGGCACCGGCATAGGACTCGCTCTTTCGAGAAAAATCATGAAAGACCATAACGGCATGATCTCGGTCACCAGCCAAAAAGGCAAGGGCACGACCTTCTCGCTGTATCTGCCCTTCAGGGAAGTCTGAAGCAGGTGCTTTTCAGCAATGGATAAGAAGATCCTCGTCATAGACGATGACGAAAGCATCATCTGGGTCATCAAAAAGGCACTGGAGCCGGCAGGGTATAAGATCAGCTCCCGTACCCGGCTTGCCTCAGGTCTGAGGGCTGCCGAAGAAGAGCCCCCGGTCATTCTGCTTGACCTTATCCTGCCTGACGGAAACGGCCTCGACGGCCTGCGGGAGCTGAAGACATCGCATCCTGACACCAGCGTGATCATGATCACGGCAAATGCCATGATGGACAGCACGATCAGCGCCATGAAAGAGGGTGCTTACGATTATCTCGAAAAACCCTTTGACATCGAGGAGTTGAAGATCCTGGTGGACAAGGCATTTAAAGACCTTGCCCTGCGGCAGGAACTGCGGGAACTCAAAAAAGCTGCCTTTGAGACCGAGACACCGCAGATGGTCGGCAAAAGCCCGAAGATGCTGAAGGTATTCAAGGATATCGGCAGGGTGGCAGCAAAAGATATTACCGTCCTGATCACCGGAGAAAGCGGCACCGGCAAGGAGCTGGTAGCAAAGGCGATCCACCTTAACAGCAGTCGTTCGACCGGGCCCTTTATTGCCATCAATGCCGCCTCGATCCCGAAAGACCTGCTTGAATCAGAACTGTTCGGGTATAAAAAAGGTGCCTTTACCGGCGCTGCACAGGACAAAACCGGCAGGATAAAATCAGCGGACGGCGGCACGCTCTTTCTCGATGAGATCGGCGAAATGGAACAGAACCTCCAGGCAAAACTGCTCCGTTTCCTCCAGGAAAAAGAGTTCAGCCCGCTTGGCAGCAACGATACCCTAAAGGCGGATGTACGCATTATCGGCGCAACGAACAGGGACCTTTCCGAAGCAGTCAGTCAGGGCCGCTTCCGCGAAGATCTCTATTACCGCTTCAATGTTGTTCAGATCAAGGTGCCGCCGCTCAGGGAGAGAAAAGAAGACATTCCCCTTCTCATAAAAAGCTTCCTCAGGGAGGCGGTTGAAAAACTGGAGACCGGAGAAAAGGAACTATCCAAAGAAACCAAGGCCTTTCTTGAGAAATATGACTGGCCCGGCAATGTGCGCGAACTTGAAAATGTGATCAAGAGAGCCTGCGTACTCTCCACCGGCACGATCATAGAGAAAAAAGACCTGCTTATCGAAGAGGCTAACTCTTACTCAGTTAAGGACTTTCTTGAGGAAAAACTGAAGCGGTATCTCAAGGATATGGCAAAGATCACAAATTTTAATCTCTACGATACGGTCCTCTCCGAAGTGGAAAAAGCACTAATCTCGATCGTCCTTAAGGAGACCAACGGCAACCAGCTCAAGACAGCGAGACTGCTTGGCATTAACCGAAACACCCTCAGGACCAAAATAAAGGAATATAAGATCAAGAAGTAGTCTTCAGTCTGCCTGCCTAAGGCGGCCCTCTCCGGATTCCCCCTGACCCATCAACTCTTGCAACAATTCTTCTGTACTGCTAATCTGATCAATATTAACGATCTGGAGGGGATTATGGCCAATGAATCTTCAGCAAGCAAGAAACCTATGATCGGGGAGGTCCTGGTAAAATACGGGATCATCACGCAGAATATGCTCAAAAACGCCTTGCGGCGACAGTCCCAGGTCGGCGGGCAGATCGGCTCGATCCTTATCGAAATGGGATATATCACTACCGACACGCTCCTCGATTTCCTGAGCAAGCAGTTCGGTGTTCCCTCCGTCAACCTCTTCAAGATAGATGTGCCAAACGATGTCCTGAAGGCCATGCCCCTGGAAAAGATCAAGGAGTATAAGGTTCTACCACTTGAAATCGATAACAAACTCACCCTTGCCATGGTCAATCCAAAGGATTATGTTGCGATCAGGGACGTTGAGTTCATACTGGGCAAAAGGGTCAATCCCGTAGTTGTTCCCTCGTTACAGCTTGAGGCGGCAATCAAGAGCATCGAGTCCCGCGGCATGGAAGCTTTCAGAGGCAGCGAACTTGAGATATCTTGTGCAAAAGGCGAAATCGAAACAGGAGCAGCAGATATTCAGATGCTTCTGAAATACCTCAGGGAATCAAAGGCAACAGACCTCCAGCTCACGGCCGGCGTGCCGCCGAGCCTCAAGATGAGCACGGAACTGAAGCGCATGAACATGCCGCCCCTCACGCCGGACAACATGAAGAACTACGCCCAGACCCTTATGGACGACGAACAGCAGGCCACGTTTCAGACTGCGAGCAATCTGGACTTTGCCTTTACGAACAAGGAATACGGCAGGTTCAGAGTGAATATCTACAAGCAGCGCAACTCGGTATCCATAACACTGCGCCGGATTCCGGACGTCATCCCTACGCTGCCGGAACTCGGCATTTCTGAGGATCTCGAGAACTTCGCCCTTAAAACGCAAGGTCTGATCCTGATCACCGGGCCGGCAGGCCATGGAAAGTCGACAACCCTGGCTGCACTCGTTGACATCATCAATACCAAGAGAAGATGCAATATCATAACCCTTGAAGACCCGATCGAATATCTTCATAAACACAAAAACAGCAATGTCAACCAGAGAGAAATCGGTATTGATACCGCATCGTTTCAGGACGGTCTGCGGCATATATTCAGGCAGGACCCTGATGTCATTGTGATCGGAGAGATGCGCGATCCCGAGAGTTTCAAGATAGCCCTCCAGGCGGCAGAGACAGGCCATCTTGTGCTGAGCACGCTGCATTCGAGGAATGCGACTTCCACGATAGAGAGGGTCATCGATATCTTCCCGCCAGACCAGCAGTCCCAGATACGGTCGCAGCTTGCGGATTCACTGCTGCTGGTGCTCTCGCAGCGGCTGGTGATGAAAAAAGACAAATCCGTACCGGTGCTTGCCTACGAAAAGCTCGTCAACTCCTATAAGATCAAAAACTTCATTCGCGACGGCAAATTACACCAGATCAGATCGCAGATGCAGCTGCCGGGAGAAGAATACTCGTCCATTGACGTCAGCCTTATACGGCTTACCCTCGAGGGCCTTATCACCGGAGAGGAAGGTTCAAAGCATGCGGATAACCTGACCTACTACCAGGATGGCATAAGAGGCAAGGGTCTGAGGTAAAGGACTGCTGAAGAATTAATTAATAAGATAGCCGAAGCGGCTTCTGAACTCGGCGGCTGTCATACGGGCCGCCTTTGCCAGCGCATCGATATTTCGGGGGTCAAAGTCCTCTTTTTCGAGGCGTATCATATATTTTCTGCCGACTTCATAGGCCTCCGAGTTTATATCAACAAGGCGCACCTTTGTCTTGCCGGTTGCAGGGTCTGCCATTTCGACAAAAGAAACAGGTCTGAGCCTGCCTTCGTCAAGGGTTATCATGGAGCCGGTCCCTCCGCTTAGAAGAAATCGGACAGCGCCGTAGCCAAGGTCGCGCGTGTATTCAATATCATAAGGGACCGGATCAGCTGCTCTCAGTTCGTAGCCGATCGTCTTATGTACTATGGTCATATGCAGTCCCCGTGCCCCAAGACTTTCCTGCACCATATCACTCATGATCCTTCCAAGCTGGATCTCCGAAAGCCGCATCCTGCCGACCTCATCAGACTTGATATCGTCACAGGCTCTGAGTTGCTGTTCGTCAACCTTTGCCGAGATTCCCTCCGCAAGCACCGCAATGCCATGATCCTTGCCATGAGCAAGCCTCTTGACAATAGCCCCCTCCAGAATATCGGAAACCTTTTGAAGGGGTATGCCGTTTTCAGCGAATTCTTCAGGTATCAGCGTTATCGTGGCGCCAACCGCCTTGCCGATACCCAGCGCAAGGTGACCGGCGTTCCTTCCCATCGTAGAGATAAAATACCACCTGCCCGTGGTCCTGGCATCCTCCATGATATTCTTTACGATCTCCACGCCCCAGTGGCGCGCCGTATGATACCCAAAGGATGACCTGCCGCCAGGAAGCGTGAGGTCGTTGTCGATCGTCTTGGGCACGTGCACGACAGAGACCCTGCCCCGCGACTCCCGTTCGATCCAGCGCGCCATGTATGCCGTGCCGTCACCGCCGATCGTAATGAGATACCGGACCTTCAGGGCCTTCAGGGTTTGAAGCAGAACCGGGAAGCGCGCCTTCGCAACCTCGGCAGTGTCGCGGGATGTCCTGAGAATAGAACCGCCCGTAGTATGAATCCGGGAAACATCCTCGATCGTCAGGGGTATGGCGCTCTGTTTGTCACCGGCAAAAAGGCTCTTGAACCCTCCGTAAATACCGATAACTTCCTTGCCTTCATTAATGGCCTCTATGGTCGCTGCGCTGATGACCCCGTTAATGCCAGGAGCCGGGCCGCCACCGACAACAATTGCTACAACCTCTTTTTTCATAAGGCCTATGCCTGCTTCTTGTCGGTGCTGGTGAACTTAAGAGCAACCCGTCTGTGTCTCGGCCCGTCGAACTCGCAGAAGAAGATGGACTGCCAGGTGCCTAACACGAGCTTGCCTTCGTCAACAAACACATGAGAGGCGACGCCGACCACAGCAGCCTTAATATGCGCTGATGAGTTGCCCTCGCGGTGATGATAGTCTCCCTCAAAGGGGATGACTTTGTTCAGGTAGGTCTGGATATCGCGCTGCACAGACGGGTCAGCGCCCTCATTGATCGTAATACCCGCTGTTGTGTGCGGCACAAAGAGATAGCAGATGCCATTGGAAATGCCTGCTTCCTTGACCGCTTCCTGTATCTTTTCCGTCACATCGACAAACTCGGTTCTTGTTTTGCTCTTTACGTTTATATACCTGACCACGGCTTCCCCCTGCATAAATAGAACAGCTATGCAAACACGCTCTCAAAAAAAGGCTGGTCTGCAATGAATGCAATTTCTATTATAAGAATATTCTCCGGCAAATCAAGATTTCTCAGCTTTACCATATCCTTGTCTGTCGTAACAATCCAGGATGCACCTGAAGTCGCACACTCTTTTCTTATCGCCTCCATATCCTCCTGAGCGTAGCGATGATGGTCGCGAAATGCCTTCAGGCCTGCCACTTCCGCCCCCGAACCTGACAACGTATTTCTGAACGCTTCAGGATCTGCCAACCCGCAGAAGCAGAAGATCTTTCTGTTTCGCAGCCAATCAGGAGTTTTTCTCTCCCCTGCCCCTGTTCTCACTGCGGTAATGCGGTGCAGAGAAAAAAAGACCGGAGCATGATTATTGTATTGTCTTATCTCCGCAATAAGACCGGCATCTTCCCGCTCTGCCTTGGTGATCATGATAACATCGGCCCTCTTGAGTCCGGTCAACGGCTCCCTTAGTCTGCCGACAGGAAACAGTTTCCGGTTGCCGAAAGGGTTTCTTGAGTCGATAAGTACGATGTCCCGGTCCCGGTACAGTTTCCAGTGCTGAAACCCGTCGTCGAGGATAAAGAGAGGGATTGGGGATTGGGGATTAGGTATTTGCAATTGAACAGCTTCCGTGCTTTGCTGATCCACGGACCCTGAATGTTCGCCACTTAACTCTTTGATTGCAAACATCCCTGCCTCATACCGGTCAGCGCCTTTTACGATCGGAACTCCTTTGAGCATTTCGGCCATCAGGAGCGGCTCGTCGCCGGCCTGCGCTGCGGTAAGGAGCGGCTTTTCCCCTTTTGTCACAAAACATGGCCCGGTAGCAGTCCCCTTGTATCCGCGCGTAAGAATTACCGGCTGGAATCCGCGCTTTTTCGCCTCTTCCGCTACAGCGATTGCAGCGGGCGTCTTGCCGGTCCCGCCCAGCGTGATGTTGCCGATGCTGATCACCCGGTGAGGCAGTCTCTTTTGGTTCTTCAGCGACAGAAACTTCTTTGCGGAAAGCCCGAGATAATAGAGGTATTCAGCGATATTCATCTGTTCTGGCCGCTACGAACTGGCATAGTCTCTCTCTTCCCCTTGCGTGCGCCTTAATATCAGGTGGCATTATACCATGTCCATGTGGACCGGATGACTAAGAGAGGATGGATTTAATGATATGAACGATTTATACTAAGGCTAATGTGAGGTGAACATATGCCACATGGAACGGATGGAATAGGAAAACCAAAATGGATCGATCCGGCAACTCTGCTCAGGGACAAGGCAGCCGGAAACAGACCAGGGAATTCTGCAACAGAGTTCGGGCAGTTGCTCAAGGCTGAGATCAGGCAGCAGAAGGACCTCAGGAGCAGTGCCCTTGCCATAAAAAGTCCCGCTCTCCTGATCGAAAAACCTGCAGCTTCCGCCAGTCCGCCTCCCAACGACAGTTTTAAGGAAATTCTGAAGGTCGTCCTGAAACATGAAGGAAGCAGCTATGTAAAAAAGGACGGCATGCGGGAATCATCCAAGATGGGAATCCTCCAGTCAACCGCCAATGAATTCGGATACAAAGGAGATATAAAGGACCTTACCCGTGCCGATGCCGAGGCAATTTACAAAAAAATATGGAACAGGTCAGGCGCGGCAAAGCTGCCTTATCCCTTAAGCCTGATACACTTCGACACGTACGTCAACAGTCCCGCAGCAGCGAGAAAAATCCTTGCGAAGTCCGAAGGCAACGTGGACACATATCTTGATATGCGGGGCCAGAGATTTCAGCGTCTTGCGCAGCGGAGGCCTGCGCGGTTTGGACGGTATCTTAAAGGCTGGATGGCCAGGGTCGATCATCTGAAGCAGATATCTACGGAATATGCGCAGATCCATGAGACAGGATCAGCACAGAAGACCGTGCAAAATGCTCAGCAAATAAAGCCTTCCAAAGGGTAAGCGAACAGCTTAAAAGGCATTGATTACTTTCTGAAACAAACGACTAAAACAGACACATGGCGATGCGACTTACAACCTCAAACACTCGCAACTATCATCCATAACATGTCAGAATATAAAAAAGAAATCTGACCCGTCCCGCGGCATTATTCTCAAGGGTTTTATATCCACTATTGACAGTTGAAATCAGTCTTTATTACTATTTAGGCAAATAGAGACTTGGTCAATGATCATTAAAGGGGGATACAATGGGTCATTTGGCGACGAGGCAGCAGGTTTCCATTCTTCTTTCCATTCTTTTGCTGGCGGTTCTTTGCTCAATAACTCTTCCCGATAAAGCCTCTGGTGCAATACCCACACCCATTGGGGGTGTTGTAAGTAATGGGCCGATTAGTCAGGCCCGCGTATCGATCTATCAGATCAACCTAGATCAAAGTCAAGGCACGTTGGCTGCAGGTCCATTTACTACTGACACAACAGGCAGATGGAACGGCAGCATAGCGAATAAAATCGCTTCCAAATAACTATGATAGAGAATATATAAACCGCCTGCTTTTGCTGTATACAGTCTGGGTTAGAGTGAACTTCTTACTCTGATCGACATACCAGCAGCGGGCAACCCGTAAAGGAGAATTGGGACATATGGCAGAGTTCAAGAACAAGGCTGAGTATGAACGATGGAAAAAGGAGCGGGATATGCAGTCGGAGTTAAGAATGAAACAGCGGGGCAGCCTTGCCGGGGCATCTGCACAGCGGACCTCATCCGGCATTCCGATTGGATTGATCATCACGCTCGTCTTGACAGTGGCCGCAATTGCCGGGGTGGTCTGCAAGGAACGGGGTTACAAAAGGGAAGGTTTTGAGTGAAGAAAAAATCAGTTATGGGGTATTCCCCGGTCGGCGATATCGGATTGAATACGAGTCTGATCAGATTTCGCTTTCTCAACTTTACCTGGTCGGCAATCGGGTTTATATCGTTGGAGTGCGTATGCCTTCAGACAGAATAGATGGAAGCGACAGTGCACGTTTTCTCGGCTCGTTTAAGCTTACGAGATAATGCTTAGATGACACAGAATACTGCAATTTTCAGGACAGCAGGTTTCTTGATTTGGAGAGGCAGACAATATGATGACCGGAGATAATCTGCTTGCGGGAATTCTCTATTATTGCGGTTCCGGGATAATGACCCTGGCGGCAGCTTTTGTGTTGGTTCATGCGTATAATGAAAGCATGGGGCAGTTCTTGCTTATTATGGGATCAGCCTTTATTGCCTATTTCATTGGTCCGATGATTGGTATTCCTCCTTTTCTGGAAGGTCTGATAGCGAGTATTTTCTTTTTAATTTACTTCTTCACCAGGTATGAACGGGAAAGCAAAGGATTTATTCTGGGAATGTATGCGCTGGGACTTGTTGTCCAGATAGTCGGGATAATCATGAGGTAAAAAAGGGTGAATTAGAAGAAACGATACGATAGTCGGTTGATAAGCCGCTGGATTACCTGCGCTATTGAGATTGATGTTTGCGCTCGAATACACAGGTACCCTTACAGTAAGGAAGTAAGGAATCATGCTTGCGAAGAAAACGTCAAAGAACCAGATCGCCCTGCCCAAGAAGATCGTCAAATCTTTCCCTGATGCCCAGTATCCATAAAGGACAGGAGGGATTGCGGACAAGCCGCAATGACAGACATAGATCAGGCGGGCAATAAGGAAACCGTTAGTAATGGAGTTCCTTGATCTCTTTCCAATAACAACTTCAGCTTTTTTTGGTAAAAAGCCTGGATATCGCAGACAGGAAGAGGTCAAGCGGCGGCAGCGTATAGGTCTCATCGATTTCTCCGGAGAACTGTTCTGACCAGCGGTTTTCCACGCCAAGCGCAAGGGCATACGATAGATAGGCCTGAAACAGGGCCGGTGTCTTTTCGGGCGGATTCATCCGGTCAAGCCGGTCGCCCTCGGCGGCGGCGAGAAAAACCCTGAAGCCTTCGATCTCATCGAGCGCCTTTCTGCCGAGCTCTGTAGGAGCCCTTAGAAGAAAAAGGAATACCACATGTCCAGTCATCATGATAAAAAGCGGCGCAAGGAACATAAACTTCATGATATTAAAGACATCAACGCTCTGGCTGACCGCGACAGCAACCGCATAGAGCATTATAGGAAAAAGGGCAGCGAGGTATACAAGCTTCGAAGGCTTCCTCAGTTCGAGGACTTTTTTCCTTACCAGAAAGCGTGTAATAAATCCGGTCAGCAAGGTCCAGAGACCAAGACCGGCCAACTCCCTGATATACGTTCCTCCTATATCGACGATCTCAGCATTGATCGCAGCAACGCCGAGCGAGAGCAGGAAGGCAGGTATCAGGTAAAGCAGATTCTGCGTAAAATATTGTCTGTTCACCATCAGCCGCAGAGCGCGGCGGTGGGCACGATAAGCCCGATGGATCGTTATGGCATCAAGCTCCTGCCTGCTTTGCTGATGAGCACTGCCTGATGAACCCTTGAAGAGCGCATCAAGGAGGGCCTCTTCATCAGGAGCAAGACCGACAGCCTGCTTTTCCGTTCTCTCCACAAAATACCTTCCTGCCTGAGAGGCGATCCTGACAATACCCTCAGCTGCCAGATTCAGGAGTGAAGCGGAAAAAGCGGTGCGGTCATAGCCCATTGTGATGAGGCGGCGGGCAATCCCGGGAGAACAGCCTGCAGGCGGTCTGTAACGAGGCACAATTGAAGATGCCTCCGGGTCCCTGCCGACGCGTACCCATGCAAAAATATAGTAAGCAAAAAAGAGCGTGAGACCCAACAGTCCCGGCCAATAGGCGCTCATGTCCCGAAGGAAGAAGACGACGCGCTGGTCCGGATCAGGCCCGCTTACCGCACCTTTGGGCAGGCTCACGACAACCGAAAGATAGGGCTGCTTCTTCGAAAGTACCTTCTCGTAGTGAAGAACGCCGGCCGCCTCTGATGCAGCAGCCGCTGCAAGCAGTCCCGGAATCTTTCCTGTGCCGGCATTCCAGGAGTGGTCCTCAAGACTTGCAATAATGCCGGAATTCCCGTAGGGAAGAATGACCGTCGTGCTCACGGTCTCTACGGAGTCCAGCCAACCATGCATGCCTTCGCCAAAGACCCACCAGAAAAGCTCATCGTGGTCAGAAAGGAATCTGATATGCCGGTCCACCGTATATTCGAGAGTAAATTCGTGAAGACCCGGTGTCAGGGTAAGCTGTTCAGGTCCTAAAAAAACGTAATGAGTAAACCAGCGGCCCGATGTCTGCACCGTATACGGTATCGGCTGGCCGTCGAGCCCTGCGGCTTTCATCTCAAATCCCATCAGCCGGTAATAGGCATGCTGCCCCTGAACGCGTCCGCCAATGGCCCGGTAAATGCCGGTAAGCAGTGCACCTTCTTTCCGCTGCACAGTAATCCCGCCGGTATGGACCTTCATCGTCTCCTTCACCCGGATATTCCCGTCAGACTGGATATGGATGTCTGCATGAAAACTCCTCACGCGCAGAGACTTCACATCGCGTGAAGAAGGTTCGGATTCGGCTTTCGGCCGAACCGGACGCTGAGGAGGAGAAGGAGATACAGAGGGACTCTTTGCAACTGCGCTTCTGCGGACAAGATCGAAGCATCTGATGTCTTTGCGCGAAATATCATTGATCGGACGAATAAGATTTCCGGGTGTGCTGAAACAATATTTCAGCACTTCCCCCCTTAAAGAAAAGGCTCCTAAAGAAGATTTGTTCCGGTGGCCGGGCTCTGTCGAATCAATCACATCAATATCAAGAGGGGCCCATCCCGGCGGCACCCTGACAAAGCCGTCGGTCAGCCCGAGTTTCCAGTGCACAAATGCGGTTCCCTGATTGAAATAGCCGGAGGAACTGTCAGCGCGCACGGCAAAATTCTTTTCGAAGGTAAACTGCCAGGTTGTGCCGTCGGTCTCGCTCACACCGGTCCATGTTCCTGCGATCCCCTCGATGTTCCAGGGCAACGTTGTATCAGACGCAGGACCGTCTCCCTGCTGATTCCGGCCGATAATGCGGGACATCAGGTCATCAAGACCGGGAGCATTGATCTGCTTGCCAAGACCGAACAGGCCGACTAACCCGATGATCACGATCAGGATAAGCAACAGCATTACCGCAACAAGGATTTTACGGATCATATCTGGAAGTGTAGCACAGGAGGACTCTAATGATAATCCGCCTGCCGGAGGAATTGTGAGGTGCTACAAAAGGCGGAAGATATCCGCAAAATTGCTATGCTGAAGGTGCCTTCACAAAACCCTCCACAACCTTCATTGCCCGGTCAACGGCCCCGGAGTTTTTCAGATACAGGGCACGTGCTTTTTCCCCTGCTGACTTCGCCTTTTCCGGCTGCATCAGAAGTTCTTTGATCTTTTTCGCAAGACCGGTTGAGGTGACCTCAAAGGCAGCGCCTGCAGCATAGAAATCTTTGATAAAAGGAAAGTTTTCCATATGCTGGCCGCAGATGATCGGCTTGCCCCAGTATGCAGGCTCAAGCGGGTTCTGACCGCCGACGCCTTCAATGCTCTTGCCCATGATCGCTATATCGGCAATGCCGTATACCGCAGTCAGTTCTCCCACCGTATCAAGCAGCAGGATATTGAATTTCTTTGGGCCCGGTTCTACACCCTCCACTTCAAGCTCAGAGCGCTTGATATACCTGATGTCAGATTTCCTGATTACGTCTTCTGCCTCTTTGAACCGTTCAGGATGACGCGGGGCAATGATCAGTTTCAGCCCGGGAAAGAGATAGACGTTCTCGCGGTAGGCGTCGATTATGATCTGCTCCTCGCCTGCATGCGTGCTTCCTGCAACGATCACCTGGCCCTGCACCTCTTTCATCCAGAAAGGAATATCCTGCGAAATCTCCATGTCAAACTTGAAATTGCCTGACACCATCACTTTGCTCTCTTGAGCGCCGATAGACTTTATTCTTTCAGCATCTGAAGGGCTCTGCATGCAGAAGAGCTTCACATGCTCCAGGACCTTATGCATAAAAAAAGATGCCTTTTGATATCCCCTTGAGGACTTCTCCGATATCCGGCCGTTCAGGACAATGACCGGGATATTCCTTTCGGCCGCTACCCTGAAAATATTTGGCCAGAGTTCAGTCTCCATGACAATGAAAAGCCTCGGCCTGATCTTTTCAAAACAGCGCTTAAGGATGATCCGCAGGTCAAAGGGAAGATAGACCAGATGCGTGCCTTCAGGGGCTTTTTGCCTCGCAACCTCCTGCCCGGTGTCGGTGATGGTAGAAAGAATGACAGGGACATCCGGATATACTTTTTTCAGTTTCCTCAGAAAGGGGATTGCCGCATTAACCTCACCGACTGAAACCGCATGGATCCAGATTGGTGAGGAATGAGCCATGAGCAGTGAGCGGTCAAAAAAACCGAATTTGTCATGCAGCCATTTTTTCCTGATTTCCGCAGGTCTTTTCAGATACTGCGGCAGAAACAGGATCAGGAGGGCCAATGAGTAAAGAATGCTGTATAGCAGAAACATCGCAGTATTATTTCTTCCAGCCTGCCATCTCGATAACCATGTCCGATACCCGGTCTGAGGCATGTTTTTCAATAAATACCCTCCGCACATCGTCATACGACTTCTGCATTTCTGCCCGGTACGCAGAATCAGTTATCAAGCGCTTCAGCTCAAGCATGATATTTTCAACCGTCGCATCTTTCTGGAGGAGTTCCCTGACGACCTCACTCCCGGAAAGGATATTGACGAGTGATACATGCTTTACTTTTATAATGCGTTTGGCGAGCCAGAAGGTAAGGGGAAACACCTTGTATACAACCACAAGCGGCAGACCAAGAAGCACTGCCTGAAGCGTTGCCGTGCCCGAGGCGATAACCGCATAGTCGGATGCCGCGAGAGTCTTGAGGGACTTGCCCTTATTGATCATCACGCCTTCATGCTGCAGGCAGTCGATAAGGGCCTTATGCTGAATAAGATCAGTGTTTGGAGCAAAGGGAAGGCAGTATTGATATCCCGGGAGTTCATAGTTGGCCTGCTTCACCGCATCAAGGAGCAGGGGAAGAAGTCGCTGCAGCTCATGGGGCCTGCTGCCGGGAAGAAGCGCTAAAAGCGGCATCTCCGGGTCGAGTCCCAGCTCCGCCTTTAACGTCTTCTTATCCGGCTGAATCTGCAACATCTCGTCAAGGATCGGATGTCCGACAAACTCTGCGGCAAGACCGGTATCACGATAGATCTTTTCCTCAAAAGGAAGGATGACTGCCATCCGGTCGACCAGTTTTGCGATCTTCTTCACCCTGCCCTCTCTCCATGCCCATACCTGCGGACTCACGTAATAAAGGACTGGGATATTCTGCTTCCGTGCCTCTGCGGCAAGACGGAGATTGAAGTCAGGGTAATCGATAAGAACAAGGACCGAGGGACGAGATTTCCTAAATGCCTCTGAAGCTTTTCTGAATGTCTCTTTAAGGGCCTTCAGGGAAGAGAGCGCCTCTGTAAGGCCAAAGGCGCTTGCGATACCGGAGAGAAGCTCAACCCCGGCTGCCTGCATCCTTTCACCGCCGATGCCGATGATCCTGAGGTGAGGGACTTTTTTTTTCAGGGCGTCTGCAAGGAGCGCTCCATAGAGTTCTCCTGAGGTCTCGCCTGCAACGATCATGACCGTTTCAGACATTGTTGATGATCTCTGCGATCTCCTTGATCGTTTTTTCTTCCAGTTCCGGATACATGGGAAGGGAAAACACTTTTGACGCGGCATCTTCCGCAACAGGGAAGTCTCCCTCTTTATGGCCAAGGAAACTCAGGGCCTCCTGCAGATGCAGGGGGATCGGGTAATAGACGACCGACGATATCTCCTTTTCACGCAGTGCCTGCTGTATCCTGTCCCTCTGGACGCTCCGTAAGGTGTACTGGTGATACACATGGGTCATACCCGGCTTTTCAACCGGTTTGAGCACCGCGTCCGAAATATACGTATTATACAGGGCTGCGTTTTCGCGTCTGCGCCTGTTGTAATCATCGATCCTCCTGAACTTCACCAAAAGGATGCCTGCCTGCAGTTCATCGAGCCTGCTGTTGAAGCCGACAGACTCATGTTTATAGGCACCCTTTGAGCCGTGGTTCCTAAGCACCCTGATCCTGTCAACAAGCTCCGCGTCATTCAGGGTCACCATACCGGCATCGCCGAACGCGCCGAGGTTCTTGCTCGGGTAGAAGCTGAAACAGCCGACGTCACCAAAACTGCCTGTCTTTCTGCCGTTGATATCTGCACCGAACGACTGGGCGCAGTCTTCGATGACATGCAGATTATGTTTCTTTGCGATCGCCATGATCTTGTCCATGTCTGCCGGATGGCCGAAGATATGGACAGGAATAATCGCTTTTGTGTTTTCGGTAATCTTCGCCTCGATCTTTGCAGGGTCGATGTTCATCGTCTCCGGATCGATATCGACAAAGACCGGTGTGGCCCCGGTGTAGATCACGGCCTCGGCCGTTGCAAAGAAGGTGAAGGGCGTTGTGATCACCTCGTCTCCGTCACCAATGCCAAGAGCTTCCACCGCAAGATGCAGGGCATCCGTGCCGGATGCAACACCGATCGCCTCAGACACGCCGTGGTACGCAGCAACCTTTTTCTCGAACTCCGATACCCGCGGGCCAAGAATATAGTGCGCACTTTCGAGGATATCGGTTACGGTGCCGAGCACCTCATCCTTTATGTCGGCGAACTGTTTTTTCAGATCTATCATCGGAACCATACCTGTTATATCTCCATTATAGTATTCATTCGTTTAATGCATCTGCTGCGGCTATATCATCTCGTTTATCTTCAGCACAATCTCAAGTGCCTGCATACCCTCTCTGCCGGAGACCATCGGACATGCCCTGCTCTGCAGGCAGGAGACAAAATCCTTCAACTCTTCCTTAAGAGGCTCCCGGCTCTCAGGTCTGATGACATCAAAGGCAATGCCGGTGGCATCCTTGAAGTAGCGCCTGACTTCCTGGGACTGGTAATCGACCGAAATAAACGAATCGTCCTGATGGACTTTCAGACGCCTCGCTTTTTCAGTCGCAAGCCTGCTTGCCGTAATAAGCGCCTTGCAGCCGTTTTCAAACTCGATCCATGCCTTTGCCGCATCGATCTTGCCGGTAAGCACCCGGTCACCCGCAGCATTGATGCTCCTGACCGTTGACTTCACAAGGCCGCTCACGATATCAATATCGTGAATCATGAGGTCAAGGGTCACGTCAACATCCGTCCCTCTTCCCAAAAACGGCGAAAGCCGCTCCGCCTCGATGAAACGGGGATTCCGTATCAACTCCGACGCCGCGACAATGGCAGGGTTATACCGTTCAAGGTGCCCGACCTGAAGAATACGGCCTCCGGCATCAGCTGCAGCTATGATCTCCCGGGCGTCCTGAAGACTCCCGGTGATAGGTTTTTCAACAAAGACATCCTTGCCTGCCTTCAGACAGGCAAGCGCAATCTCATGATGTGTCGTCGTAGGAGTCACAATACTGACCGCATCGCAGTTTTCGACAAGCTCCTGCCAGTCTCCAAATGACGCGCAGCCATACCTGACAGCGATCTCGCCGGCACGCACGAGGTCAGAGTCAGCAACACCGGCAAGCGCAACATGCTCCAGTTCAGAAAAAATGCGGGCATGGTGCTGCCCAAGATAGCCCACGCCGATTACGCCGATACGATGTGACACGTTTCCCCCTCGACAAGAATATGCGGTATATTTTGCACTATCACGGGAAGTTTCGGCAAGGATACCGATGTTGATAAAAGACCAAAAGCAGGTGAATGAAACCGCAGGAGCAGGTGACTTAAGGACTGAAAGAGGGTGAACAGTGCAAGGGCTCTGCTTGTAATCGAAATATGATAATTTGTAAAATGAGCATAGGTAACTATGAAAAAGCATATCCTCTTTTCCCTTCTTTTCTGTATTGCCATTTTTGCCGGGTGCGCATCCGTACCGACACAGACTGACATCCCTGTCCTGCCCCTTGACGATAAATCCCTCGGAGAATTCATGGAGCAGAAGCAACAGCATATCAGCGCGGTCATGGAAGCCGTAGAAAAAAGAAACCAGGAGGTGGAAAAGGACCCCCTCTGGATTTCATGGGCATACAACAAACTCGACATTCGGAAACTGCAGGACATTCCGGCAGCCTCATACGGCGAATACGCAAAATACATTGACAGCAACAAGTCGGTATATATCTTTGTCCATCCCTCCTACTACCTGTTCTTTCACGCCAAGAAGCCTCAGGTGACACGGGAACCACAGGACCTGAAAGGCAGTCTGGTCGATCTGTTTCTGAAGGAGTCTCCGAAGAAGGCTGTCACGCGGCTTGAGCAGGAACAGCAGAGGAACGAAAAGAATTTTCTTGAATATCTGACCATGGATGAAAAACTCGTCATACTGCTGCTGCCGCGGAACTACCGGAACGCCAACAGCTATACCTACATGAACTTCCGTGACGAATATGCACGATACCTCAACGAGATCGCCAACGGGTCGCCGTCCATACTCTATATGGAATCCGAATCAGCCAGCGTCGGCAGACTGCTCTCGGAGGATCTTGTCGTACTCCTTTCCTTCCTTGAGGCCGTTGGCGCAAAGTCCGTACTTATCGGCGGGGGCTACGTAGGCCGGTGCCAAAAAGAATTCTACGGCTATGTCACAAAGTATTCTTTCGGGAGCAACTACTTCATCGTTCCTGAACTTTCGACCTTCTCCCCTGAAGACATCACGGAAAACACCGCCAGCAGCTTTATGGAAAATGATCAGATAAACCTGAAGGCGAGTTCGGAATTCGTCCTGCACAAAACACCCAGCAATACAAACCTTCAGCACCTCCCACCCCAATTCATCAATACCGTGCTTAATCTCGCCGCACCGAAAAACAGGGACACGGGCCTGCCAAACAATAGGGAGTCCCATCTGAATATGAATGTGACAAAAGAGCCGACAACAATACAGGAAGCCCGGGAAGACCGGGCTGATCAAGATTACTGCTATTAGGGGGATATGACAATTTATGATTAAAGAAGCTATCAATCTGCTCGTCGGGGGCATTGACCTCTCTGAACCCGAAATGGCCGAGTGCATGCAGGAGATCATGGAGGGGAAAGCCACTGATGCCCAGATAGGCTCATTCCTCACGGCGCTCAGGATCAAGGGGGAGACGGTTGAAGAGATCACCGGCGCAGCGCGCATCATGCGGGACAAGGCAGCAAAGATCAAGGCGCCGGAGGGTGTGCTTGATACCTGCGGCACAGGCGGGGACATGTCTCACACCTTCAATATTTCCACAACCGTGGCAATCGTCATAGCAGCAGGCGGCGTGCCTGTCGCCAAGCATGGCAATAAGGCGGTATCGAGCAAGTCAGGCAGTGCTGATCTGCTGGAGGCGCTCGGCATCAGGATCGATTTGGCTCCGGACAAGGTGGAAAAATGCCTTTTTGAAACAGGCTTCGGTTTCCTTTTTGCACCGCTCTTCCACCCGGCAATGAAATATGCGATCGGGCCGCGCCGGGAGATGGGCCTCCGGACGATCTTCAATATCCTGGGTCCCTTAACCAATCCTGCGGGTGCCAGGAGACAGATACTTGGCGTATTCGCCGCCAAACTTACCGAGACGCTTGCAACCGTACTCGGCAACCTCGGCGCGGAAGATGCGATGGTCGTACATGGTGAAGACGGGCTTGACGAGATCACGATCACGGACGGCACCCGGGTATCACGGTTCACCAAAGGCAAGGTGGAGAATCTTATCCTCTCGCCCGAGGACTTCGGTCTTAAACGCGGTAAAAGGGAAGACCTTGTCGGAGGAGACAATCAGGAAAATGCAAAAATCACCCTGCAGATACTGAACGGTGAAAAGGGATCAAAACGCGATATAGTGATGATCAATGCTGCTGCCGGCTTCATGGTTGCAGGCAGGGCATCTGATATGAAGACAGCGGTTGCAATGGCCCAGGAAGCGATTGACTCAGGCAGAGCCCTGAAAAAGCTTGAGGAGATCAGGAAGATTTCGAACAGTCAGTAGGGCTACGTTTGTTTCAGCTTAAGGAAGTTTCTGAGCAGGTCTTTTCCTGCCAGGGTAAGAATTGACTCCGGGTGAAACTGCACCCCCTCTATTACCAGTTCCTTGTGCCTTACGCCCATGATCTCTCCCGTATCGGTCCATGCCGTGACCTCAAGGCAGTCGGGCTTTGTCTCTTTCCTTATGATAAGCGAATGATATCTCGTCGCCTCAAAAGGATTGGGCAGCCCCTCAAAAAGTATCCGGCCGTCGTGATGAATAAGTGAGGTCTTGCCATGCATAAGCCTCGGGGCACGGATGATCTCGCCTCCAAAGGCCGCGCCAATCGACTGATGGCCAAGGCATACACCGAGGAGCGGCACCTTCCCGCCAAAATGCCTGATCGTCTCGACCGAGATGCCAGCCTCGTTTGGCGTGCATGGACCCGGTGATATGACGATCCTGTCGGGCTTCATCGTTTCGATCTCATCGATCGTTATTTTATTATTTCTGAAGACCTGAACATCCTCACCCAATTCGCCAAAATACTGGACCAGGTTATAGGTAAAAGAATCGTAATTGTCAATCATCAATAGCATCGTCTTGTCCTTTTTATCCTTTCAAACTTTCCGCTGCCCGTTTATTCATCATTACTCATCACCCATTACGGTGTTCTAATCCAATCCCTCTTCTGCCATGTCAACGGCCTTCATCATGCCCTTAGCCTTGTTCACCGTCTCCGTGTATTCCTTCTCCGGCTCTGAATCGGCAACAATACCTGCGCCTGCCTGGACATAAACCTTATCATCCTTGACGACCAGGGTCCTGATCGTGATACACATGTCAAGGTTCCCTGAATAGCTCAGGTAACCGACCGATCCGGCATAGGGACCGCGACGGGCAGGCTCAAGTTCATCAATAATCTCCATGGCGCGGACCTTTGGAGCGCCGCTGACCGTGCCCGCAGGAAAACAGGCACCTAAGACGTCAAAGGAATCAAGACCCTCCTTCAGATCACCTTCCACATTCGACACGAGATGCATCACATGGCTGTACCGTTCGACAGTCATCAGGTCCGTGACTTTGACCGAGCCGACCTTTGCCACGCGCCCCACATCATTCCTTCCCAGGTCTACCAGCATGATATGCTCGGCAATCTCCTTCGGATCACACTTCAACTCTTCTTCAAGCTCTTTATCAACCGCATCGGTCTCTCCCCGCCGCCTCGTACCGGCGATAGGGCGAAGCACAATCTTCCGGTTCTCGACCCTCACAAGGATCTCGGGCGACGAGCCCACGATCTTCCCGTCTCCGATGTCAAGATAATACATATAGGGCGAAGGGTTGATCACCCGCAGCGCACGATAGATATCAAAGGGATCAACCTGCGAAGACCGCTCGAACCGCTGCGACAGGACCACCTGGACAATGTCGCCTGCCATAACATATTCCTTCGCTTTTTCCACCGCAGAAAGGAACCCGTCTTTGGGCATATTCGAATTAAAGCCGGCCGCTTTTCCCGTGCCACTGACATCAGTGCCCTGCAGAGGCGTTCTCAGCCTGCCGATAATCTCATCGATCTTCTGCACGGATTCCGCATAGATCTCCTCCAGGGGCCTGCCGTCAACATGAGCATTCGATACCACCTTAATTTTCTGCTTCAGACTGTCGAAAACAAGCATGGTATCGGTAAGCATGAGAAAGAAATCGGGAAGGCCGATGCCGTCCTTGGCCTTCAGTTCGATCGTCTCAAAGAACGATACCATGTCGTAGCCGATGTATCCCACAAGGCCGCCAAAAAACCGTGGCAGCCCTTTCACCTCAACCGGGCGATACGCCGTGATCTCCGCTTTGATGACATCAACCGGGCTTTCGGTCTCGATAATCCGCGGCGCGCTGCTGCCCTCAAGGATTTCGACCGTCCGGCCTCTTCCCTTCAGAATTTTTGCAGGACGGGAGCCGAGGAATGAATAACGCGCCCATTTCTCGCCGCCCTCAACGCTCTCAAGCAGAAAAGACGGAGACCCGCCGAGTTTCAGAAATGCGGTCACCGGCGTATACGTATCAGCGAGGATCTCCCGGTACACCGGGATAAGGTTGCCCTTTTGCGCAAGCCTCTTAAATTCTTCAAAATCAGGATAGAGCATGTTGACAAAAATTTCCTTTTTTAATTAATATGTTCAGTATCGTAATTATAGCGCATTACCTGATGATAAGTTAAGACTACGTCAGATGGCGCTCTGAGCCTTGAAGAGTTCATGCGGGAATAGCTCAGTGGTAGAGCACAACCTTGCCAAGGTTGGGGTCGCGGGTTCGAATCCCGTTTCCCGCTCCATTAAACAATCGTAATGAGTAATGCGTTATGGGTAATGAGTAATCAGACAAAAACAACCGTAATGATTACTTTCTAAAATGCTGCCCGATCCGGTTTTACTTATCACTCATCACTGATTACTTTTTACTGCCTCTCATGGCGGCGTACCCAAGTGGTTAAGGGGACGGTCTGCAAAACCGTTATTCAGCGGTTCAAATCCGCTCGCCGCCTCCAATTTCCCTCACAGCTTTCCCTTCCCTGATCACCTCAAGCAGCGTTATGTCCAACGCCTTCTCTTCGAAATACTCCTGCTCAAGGGACTCGACATAAAAACGGTCAAGTCCGCTGTTAAGGAGAAAGTCCTCTCTCAGTTCAGAATCACTGTTAAGTATCACCTCAGGGAGAATCTGGTTCAGGTATACCGATTCTTTGCGGAGATCGAGGAAGACCTTTTCAAAAAGCCTGACAGGGATCTTTGCGGCGATCCCCCGGTCAGCGAGCTCCTTTGCAATATCCTCCCGAATATGGTTTCTGACCGTTTTGAGTTCAAGCCCGGGGAAGAAGCTTCTCATGCGCTCCTTGAGCGCGGCATGGGTTTCAAAGTAAAGCTTTTCCTCATTCGTGAGTGTTGCGAGGTCTGCGATGACGTCTTTGTATGAGGCCTCACCGTTTTGGATATTTTCGACGCCCTTGTTCACCAGCTTCAGCTTGCGCTTGCCATAGGAGGTTATATACTTATTGTCCATCAGGTCCGTAATAAATACAGACCGGAAGAGCTCACCATCCAGGCGGTCAAATTCCTTTTTATTGCCGACAAGACTCCTGAGCGATTCCTCCCTGAACTCGATGTTCTTCATGAAAGACAGCTGGCTCAAAAGCGCAAGGACATTATCATAGCGGTCAAAATACGTGATGATGGAACTGAACTCTTCAAAGACGCTGAAGTCGTCCGTCTCCCGCGAAAGCTCATCACAGGCTTTGCCGATATCAAGCAGCACCTGCTCGAAGCCCCGGTCATTCTGCGAGTAGGCAATATGCTTTGCCCTGATGAGCCTTACGATGTCCTCCTTGATGATATGCTGTTTAAGAGAAGGGTCCTTGAAAAAGAGATTCTCAAGGATGGCGCGGGACTCCTTCAGATATTCCTGTTCTTCCACCTCAAGCACTTTTTTGTCCTTGAGCAACAGATCGTCAAGCGTGTCAAAGAGCACGACCGGGATGTTGTTTCTGATGCTCAGGGTCCTGAGCCGGTTGAGGCGTGCATGACCTGAGGCGTCAAGCATATCGTCGGTAATCCCTCTGATAAGGATATCACGGTATTCATCAACGACCAGCTTGTTGTCCGGGTGGCGGTACATCACATCGATCTTCATCCGCTCCTGCTGATAGTGGTCAATCCCGTTGCGCGCGACAATCTCGTGGAGGAAAAGTTCCTCATCAGGAGTAAGCCCCCTGTTCCTTAAATAAAAATTCCTGTACGCATCGTAGTATTCACGGTTGGCCCTGTGGATAAGCTTGAAAATGAAGACCATGGACTTCTGCTCGCCTAACTCGGCGCAGAAGCTCTCAAGAAGCTCGGTATCCTTGTTCTGGGACAAGAGGTCATTACGCTTCAGAAACTTACCGACTGCCCTGAGAACCTGCTTCTGCCGTTTCTTATAGTCGCCGTCGGACTCTGAAGCAATCAGGAAGTAATAGTTCGTAACCGCATGCCCCTGGAGGAAAAGGCGGTAGAAGGTCTCTCCGCCCTCCGTGTCATTGGTAAAAATGACCCGCTCGCTTTCGTCCATGAATGCGCCAAACATGATGAGCCTGTTCAGTACATCCTCTTTTTCCATGTCTGCAAGGGGCTTTTCAACGCCAAACATATACTCACAGAAGCTGCCGCCGGTGCCCCGGTAGCTTACTCCCGTTTCAGAGACGGTGAACTCATTGCCGCGGGAAAAAAAGCGGATCCTGGCGGCCTCTTCTTCGTAGAAATAAGTGCTGAGGGTATCTGCCCCGGAGACAAGGGCAAAAAAGTCTACCGGACCGTGACTGCCATGGAGCCTCAGGTCTTTAATCATAAAGAAAATATACCACAGGATTGTTCTTTTATTCTCATTCAGGCAGTGTAGCTGCCGCTGATAAGTTGATGAAAGACCCCGATTTATCTATTATAAATACAGGACATTATGAAACATCTTCACCACGATATGCACTGCCTGACCAGACTAAAAATAGGGATTTCCGCCTGTTGTGCACTGATACTGCTGTCAATTTTTATCTCTGTCTCTGCGGGGGACTCAGGAGGAAAAGAAGCCTTCGCAAAGGGCAGAACCGATCTCGCTGCCGGCCGCTACAACGAGGCCGTATCCAATCTTCTCATCGCCCAAAAAGAGTTCACCCTTCTTGAAGACTATGCGATGCTCTATCTGGCCGACGCGTACCACAATCTCGGAGAGCACGGAAAGGCGGGTGAGACCCTCCGGGCACTGATCGACCGATATCCGTCGTCGCCCCTGCGGAAAAAGGCGAGAATGGCGGAACTCAGAGAGGGAAGAGATATCAGCGAGGAAGGGCAGCTGCCTCTGTATGAGGCATATATACGGGACTTCCCTGAAGACGATGACGCATATTATAGCTATGGTCAGCTGCTAAAAAAGAACAACCAAAAAGAGAAGGCGTCAGCGGTCTTCAGAAAACTCTATCTGAAAGCGGGGTATCGTTCCGCTGCTGCACGTGCCGAACTGGGCGCAGATGAGATCACAACGGCGGACACGGTTGAGCGTGCCTCAAATCTTATGAAACAGTATGATTTTGAGGAGGCTGAACGCGAGTTGAGGCAGGCACTTGCCGCATGCCCGGCCAATAACAGACAGGAGGTCCTCAAAAATCTCGCCTATACCCTCTTCAAGCAGAAAAAGTACCGTGAAGCAGCAGAGCTCTATGGAGAAGTGAATGACCTCTTCTACAAGGCCCGTTCTCTGTACCGGGCAGGAGATAAAAAAGGCTTTGAAGCAGCCCTGAACACTCTTACAAAGCGCAATGACAAGAAGGCCGGTTTTCTGCTCGTTACGGTTGCCGCCGACCGGAGACGGGAAAAGGATTTTGACCGGGCGATCCAGATATATCAGGATGTGCTGAAGAACTATCCCTCTGATGCGGAAGATGCGCTTTGGGGCATAGGGTGGACGCAGTACCTTGCAGGGAACTATCAGCAGTCTGAAGAAACGTTCTCCCGTCTCCATGACCGCTATGATGAAGCAAAATATCTCTACTGGCTGGCAAGAAGCATGGAAGCGCAAAATAGAGACGCATCGGGCCTCTATACGAGACTCATGACAGCGGGCAATAATAATTTTTACGCTGTGCTGGCATATGCCCGAAGCGGCAGGATGCTCCCCCGGCTTTCATCGCTGAATCTGTCTGACGGAACGCCGGGGAAAAGCAGGGGAAACGAGAAAATTGAGGCGCTCATCTCCCTCGACATGCGGCAGGAGGCTGTTGCCGAGCTTGCAGCATCATGCAGAACTACACCCTCAATGCCTGATCTTCTCTTCAGCGCAGCCAAGTTCCAGGAATTGGGAGAATTCAAACGCTCGATCACCCTGACCAGCAAGATTCCTTACTCGGAAAAAATGCACCGGTTCTGGTACCCGCTCGCCTTCTGGGACAAGGTAGAGCAGGCATCAAAGCGCAATAATCTTGACCCTTTCATCATCCTGTCGGTTATGAGAGAAGAGAGCCGATTCGATCAGGCAGTAAAGTCCCCCGCAGGGGCATATGGGCTTATGCAGCTCATGCCCCAGACAGCGTACCGCCTCGACAAGAACCTCAAGCTCGGCATTCACAGGCCTTCACAGCTCACCGACCCGAAAAATAACGTCCAATTAGGGAGTTTTTATCTGAGGAATCTGCTCGACGAGTTCCATTCGCTGGCACATATGCTCGCAGCATATAATGCAGGAGAACTGGCAGTAAGGTCGTGGCAGCAGCGCTTTGACTACCGGTCCATCGACGAGTTTATCGAAGACATCCCTTACAACGAAACAAGGAATTACGTAAAAAAAGTGCTCACCAGTTATTTCCATTACAGGAGAGCCGGACTGCCTCAACAGGGAGAAGACAGCGGTATCGGGATCATCCTTGGGAAGACTTCATAATATGGACACAAAACCGGCGCATCTGGTATCGTAACCAATGGCATGGAAAGCATCCCTTTTCGATGATGAAGCTCTGTCGACATCATCAATCAGTTCGGGGGAGGCGTCTGCGCTTATAACCAAGGAGGTAGCACCCGTGGACCGGCTCAAAAACCTTGAAGAAAAGATTGCAACCGCAGTGGACAGAGTCAAGGCTCTGAAAGAGGAAAAGATATCCCTCGAAAGGAAGATCAGGGAGCTCGAATCACTTCTTGATGACAAGAACCGGGAAGTGGAATCGCTGAAGGACGAAAAGACGTCGATCAAGAACCAGGTCGAAGAGCTTCTTGAGGAGCTCGAAACCCTGGAGATCTGATACAGCCGTGGGCAGCGTAGAAATCAGCATCCTCGGCCAGAAATACACCATCAAAGGTGATGCCCACGAGGAATATATCAAGAAACTTGCGGCATATGTCGAAGAAAAGCTTCAGGAGATCCATGCGGGCAATCCAAATATAACCCCCCTGAAAGCCTCTATTCTTGCATCGCTCAATATCGCCGATGAACTGCACAGACTGATGGAAGACCACGACAGAGCAGCACAAACCATCGAGGAAAAAACCAACGCCCTCAGCGGTCTTTTCGACTGACCGGCCGCGCCGGTTTCCTCAATAACGCCTTAGCAATAATTTCTCCTCTAAAACCGGGCCGGCCGGCCATACAGCTTCATCGTTATTTCAACAAATGATGAACAGCCATTTCACCGAAAATATTTATTAAAATCAAGAGGTTTTAAGTAGCGCTACTTTAGCCTTGACTTATACAATATCTTGTGGTTAAATTCTTCTGTCACATACAAGATGTTGTTTTTATGGCAGTTATATTCAGGGCGCAGGCAAACACTAAATAGAGGCAAAATATGCGGTATTTTCGGGATCGGACAACCTTTTTTTCGACCAAAATAACGGCATCATCATACAACATAATTCAGCATTCCTTAATGGAGGGAACCATCTTATGAAAAGCACAACATCCGCAATCGGCCTTACCCCAAATGCATTAAAGGTTCTGGAAAAGCGATACCTGAAAAAAGACGAGGAAGGCAAGGTCGTCGAAGCACCAAGGGACCTTTTCCGGAGGGTTGCAAAGACCATTGCACGGGCTGACATGATGTATGGAAAGTCAGAGGCTGATGTCCTGCTCCTCGAAGAAGAGTTCTATCATATGATGACCTCGCTCGATTTTCTCCCCAACAGCCCCACACTCATGAATGCCGGAAGAAAGTTAGGACAGCTCTCCGCATGCTTTGTGCTTCCTGTGGGAGATTCCATGGAATCCATCTTCGATGCGGTAAAGCATACTGCCATCATCCATAAGTCAGGCGGCGGCACCGGTTTCAGCTTCTCGAAGCTCAGGCCGGGCGGCGATATTGTCGGCTCCCCAAAAGGCGGTCTCGTTCATGACCGTATTTGACACGGCAACCGAGGCGGTGAAGCAGGGAGGGACCCGGAGAGGAGCAAATATGGGCATTCTCAGGATTGACCATCCTGATGTCCTTAACTTCATCACTGCCAAGGACGATAATTCGCGCTTTAACAACTTCAACATCTCGATCGCCATAACCGACCGCTTCATGCAGTCGGTCAAGGACGATACAGACTATGAACTGGTCAATCCCAGGACGAAAAACGTAGTCAGATCGCTCAAGGCACGCGAGGTCTTTGACCTCATCGTCAACCATGCCTGGAAAAACGGAGAGCCCGGCATTGTCTTTATCGACAGGATCAATGCATCTAACCCTACGCCCAAGGTCGGCGAGATCGAGTCAACAAACCCCTGCGGAGAACAGCCGCTTCTGCCCTACGAGTCCTGCAACCTGGGCTCGATCAACCTCTCGATGATGGTCACTGAGGGCAAGGTCGATTATCAGAAGCTGAAAAAGACGGTCTGGAGGTCAGTGCATTTCCTCGATAATGTGATCGACGTCAATAAATATCCTATCCAGAAGATCGCCGAGATGACGCGTGCCAACAGAAAGATCGGCCTCGGTGTCATGGGCTGGGCAGACATGCTGATCATGATGGGCATACCCTACAATTCGCCGCAGGCGATTGAGCTCGCAAAAGAGGTGATGGGCTTTATCCAAAGGGAGGGCAAAAATGCCTCCTCGGCACTTGCGGAAGACAGGGGAGTATTTCCGAACTACGCCGAGAGCATTTATGACGGCAAGACAAAAATAAGAAACGCGACCGTCACCACAATCGCTCCGACGGGAACGCTTTCGATCCTCGCATCCTGTTCATCCGGTGTCGAGCCGCTTTTTGCGGTCTCCTATGTAAGGAATGTCATGGAAGGCACCAAGCTTCTTGAGATCAACCCGTATTTTGAAAAAGTGGCAAAAGAGCGCGGATTCTGGTCCAGGGACCTGATGGAAAGGATCGCTGACAAGGGATCGCTCCATGACTTTGACGAGATACCCGAGGACGTAAAGGCGGTCTTTGTCACTGCCCACGACATCAAGCCGGCCGAACATGTTGCGATGCAGGCGGCATTTCAGGAGTTTGTTGACAATGCGGTCTCCAAGACCGTGAACTTCTCCCATAGCGCAACGCCCAAGGATGTTGAGAACGTCTATATGCTGGCATACCAGCAGAACTGCAAGGGAGTAACCGTGTACCGCGACGGCTCGCGCGATGAGCAGGTGCTCTCCACCGGCAAGACTGGGGCGAAGCAGGCAGAGCCTCAGATACCGACAGAGACAAAGATCGTCCCCAGGAAACGGCCTGATGCGATCATCGGCGAGACCCGCACCATGAACACCGGCTGCGGCACGATCTATGTGACCGTAAACGAAGACGAAAACGGCCATCTCTTTGAGCTCTTCACACATATGGGTAAGGCAGGAGGCTGCGCTTCAAGCCAGGCAGAAGCAATCGGCAGGCTGGTAAGCCTTGCGCTCCGTTCGAACATCGAACCGGACATTATCATCAAGCAGCTCAAGGGCATCACCTGCCACAACCAGACCTGGGCAAACGGCGGCAAGATCACCTCGTGCTCTGACGCCATCGCCAAGGCGCTCGAAAAGTATATGGAGAAGGGGACCAAGGGCAACGGCAACGGCGGCGACAAGCACCACAGAGAAAATGTCTTCATCGGCCAGTGTCCGGAATGCGGCGGCACAGTCGAGCATGAAGGCGGCTGCGCGGTCTGTCATAGCTGCGGCTTCACCAAGTGCGCATAAGTAACCACTCAAAATAGAGGACAGACAAAGGGCTGAACAATTGTTCAGCCCTTTGTAATTGGCAGGACGTCGATAATAAGTGAGGGGCGATTGAATTACGTTACTACATACCCCCTCTTCACATCCCCTTGGGATAAGGGGGATTGAGGGGGTTATGTCACTGACTAAAAGGAATAGAAAACACCAATGAGCACTGAGATACAACTGAACGACAAGATATACTGGATCGGGGTCAATGACCGTCAGACCGCCCTGTTCGAAGAGCTCTGGCCTGTCCCTAACGGCGTGGCGTACAACTCGTATCTGATCCTTGACGATAAGGTGGCGGTCATCGATGCGGTAAAGGACATCTCCATGGACCACTATCTGGAGAAGATCAGGCGGCTGCTGGGAGAGAGAAAAAGGATCGATTATCTGATCATCAACCATATCGAGCCAGACCACTCAGGCGGCATAAAGACACTGCGCGGGGCCTTTCCTGATATGGCGATCGTGGGTAACAAAAAGACCCTTGACCTGCTGGCCCATTTTTACGGCATCACGGACAATGTCCGGCAGATCGAAGACAACGACATACTTGAATTGGGCAGTTGCAGGCTGAGATTTATCCTGACCCCTATGGTGCATTGGCCCGAAACCATGATGACCTATGAAGAAACTCGGAAGGTCCTGTTTTCAGGGGACGCCTTCGGCGGCTTCGGGAGCCTTGACGACAGCATCTTTGATGACGAGATCAAAGACCTCCAGTTCTATGAAGATGAGATGCTCAGGTATTTCACCAATGTGATCGCCAAATACAGCGTCATGGTCCAGAAGGCAATCGCTAAAATAAAGGACCTGGATATTGCCATGGTCGCCTCGACCCACGGGCCAGTCTGGAGAACGCGGCCCAGGCATGCCATAGAGCTTTACGACCGTTGGTCCAGGCAGGAGGTAGAAGATGGGATCGTTATCGTCTATGCCTCCATGTACGGCAACACAGGGAAGATTATGGAAGCGATCAGGCACGCCCTTGCCGCTGAAAAAACGGGCATCGTAAAGATTCACAACGTCTCGCGGAGCCACCCTTCATACATCATCGCCGATATCTGGCGCTATAAGGCAATAGTGCTCGGCAGCCCGACCTATAATATGGGCCTTTTTCCGCTCATGGACCATCTTCTCCGCCTGCTTGAGAATAAGGAATTAACAAACCGCGTGGCAGGCATCTTCGGCTCTTACGGCTGGAGCGGAGGAGGCATAAGAGAGCTCGCTGATTTTGTCAAACGTATGAAATGGCAGCTCATAGAGCCGGTCATTGAAGTGAACTGCTCCCCGACTGAAGCGGATCTGCAGAACTGCACCCGTCTCGGCGCAAATATCGCACAAAGGTTAAGGATATGAACATACTGAACAAGCTCGAAAGGACGCTCGGCAGGTATGCCATCAGGCAGCTGATCGTCTATATCGTCGGCATTAATGCGCTGATCTATATTCTGATGATCGGCATGCCGCAGAGCGATGCGATCAGCAAGCTCCTGCTTGACCCGCAGCTGATCATGCAGGGCGAGGTCTGGAGGCTTATCACCTGGGTATTCATACCGCCATCTGCCTCGCTGCTCTGGATATTCTTCATCCTCTATTTCTATTACATGATCGGCACAGGCCTGGAGCATGAATGGGGAAGCTTCCGGTTCAACATCTACTATTTCACCGGCGTTGCAGCAACAGCCGTTGCCGCCTTCATAACCGGCCAGGGCACAACTGCTCTCTACTTGAACCTCTCACTCTTCCTGGCCTTTGCATATATCTATCCCAATTTTGAGATCCTGCTCTTCTTCATCATTCCGGTAAAGATCAAATACCTGGCATGGCTGAACTGGGCATTTATCGCATTTACGATCCTGACCGCACCGCTTTCGGGAAAAGTTGCAGCCCTTGTCTCTGTCTCGAATTTCTTTCTCTTCTTCGGCAGCGATATCATAAATACCGTGAAGCACCGGGGCTCTGCATACCAGAGAAGAAAAGGGTTCAGCAGTCAGATCAATGCGCCGCTAAAAAAGGGCTTTATCCATAGATGTACAGTCTGCGGCATGACCGAAAACGATGACATTACCATGGAGTTCAGATACTGCTCAACCTGCGAAGGCGACCACGAATATTGCATGAACCATCTGAAGGCACATAAGCATATCAGGAAAAATTGAGCGACGGTTTCATGAATAATACCATGTAATTATGAACGATATTCTTCTTCCCTTCGCCCTTATCATCCTGGCAGGAGTGGCCTGCAGACGCTTCAGGGTCGGCAACATGGACGCTGACACACTTCGCCAGGGCATCAATGTCATGGTGTTGAACATCTTTCTCCCTGCCCTCTGTATAAAGACGCTCTATGCCGCCAGCATAGATATCGAGACGATACTGATCCCGGCAACCGCAATAGTAACGACACTCTCGACGCTGGCCATTGCGGTGATGGCCTATACGCTTCTGGGCAGGATCATGCATCTGACCCAGCAGGAAAAGGGAGTGCTGGTAATTTCGGCTGCCTTTGGAAACGTCACGTACCTCGGGCTTCCGGTGCTGACCGGACTGTATGGTCCCAGTGCCGCAAAATACGCGCTCTTCTATGACCTTCTTGCAACGACACCGGTCCTCTGGCTGGCAGGCGCGTCCCTGGCATCCCATTACGGTGAGAACCGGAAAATGAATATCCGGGAATCAATCAGGGCAATCATCTCGCTGCCGCCGATCTGGGGCATCGCCTGCGGCATTATGCTCAAGCTCTCTGGCATTCCCCTTCCTTCTTTTCTCCTGAGGTCGCTTGAGATGCTTGGCAGCCTTGTTGTCCCGCTCATGATCTTCAGCATCGGGCTCGCGCTCACGCTTCCGAGGGTAAGCCACGCCTACGCCATCATCCCTGCAGTTATCATCAAAATGGCAGTCTCGCCTTTTATCTCGTTTGCGACTGCGCAGTCGCTCGGCCTGCAGGGACAGGCTCTATCTTCAACTCTATTGGAAGGCGCGATGCCAACCATGGTCCTTTCACTCCTGATCGCGTCGAGGTTCAAGCTCGATATTTCCCTGTCCGCCTTCATCATCGTGGTAACCACCGTTCTTTCTTTTATAACCCTGCCTGTTGCGGTTCATATCGGCGAGTTACTGGTCAAGTAACCGCAGACGATCACCACAGGAGCAGGTAAGCCGACGGTTCAGGAGAAAATTTATTGATTATGCCTATGGTTTTCACTATAATGGAACCAGATTTTGCGTTTCAGGCAATAAAAGGAGGAATTCTTATGAAGAAGATCACAGCGGTTATTCTGGTATTGGCTTTTCTTGTAGTATCAGTCCCCGTGTTTGCCGGCACGGAAAAAGATGCAGATATTAGCGGAGATGCGATTTTTGCGCGGCCACTTGGTATCCTATCAATTATCGGCGGTGCAGCGCTCTGGGTTGTTTCGCTTCCCTTTGCCGTAATTACCGGCAGTGTACCGGAGACAACAGAGACCCTGATAAGCAACCCGGTCAAATATACCCTTGCAAGGCCGGTAGGCGATTTTGATTATGAGCCTTCCTCAAACCGCATAGACCAGAATAAGCAGTAATCGGGCTTCTGTCCGGTCAGTTATATAGCGGAACTGGGTGATGGGGTTGCAGCCCGTAAACAACGGGATTGCAGCCCTGTTATTTTTCATGCGTTCCCTGTATTGATCGGAAGAATTCACTGCCATGCTCAAAGCACTCCCAGCAAACAACAACAGACAACCAGGCAGACTGCCGAAAGATGTTCGAGGGAACAGCCTAAAGCATCGCCATGGCCAAACATGGCGGGAAGGCGGGAATATAGCAAGAGTCCGTCTCTTTCTGACCGCTGCGCTCTGCGCATGCCTTTTCCTTGCTTCATGTACTCCGCAGGAGGTTAAACCACAGCAGAAACCTGTAAAAATAGCCTTGGTGCTTGGCGCTGGTGCTTCCCGAGGCTTTGCCCATGTCGGTGTTCTTAAAATCCTTGAAACGAATAAAATTCCGGTCCATATGATCATAGGGACAAGCGCAGGCAGCTTTGTCGGCAGCCTCTATGCCTATGGTTTTACCTCCTTTCAGCTCCAGAAGATTGCCAATACCCTTGACAAGAACGAGATCATTGACCTGACCGTCCCTGATAACGGTTTTATCAAAGGAGAGCGGCTCGAAGAATACGTCAATACCATGGTAAAAAACACACCGCTTGAAAAAATGAGAATACCCTTTTATGCAGTTGCAACCAATATCCAGGACGGACAGGAGACGGTATTTTCGCGGGGCAATACCGGCACGGCAGTAAGGGCGAGCTGTTCAATACCGGGCATCTTCAGGCCGGTGAAAATAGACGGCAGGATGTATGTGGATGGCGGCGTAGTCAGCCCGATCGCGGTTGATGCAGCACGAAGACTCGGAGCCGATATTGTGATTGCGGTCGACATATCGTCGGATATTGACGCACGGCAGCCCGAGGGGACTGTTGAAACGATCCTGCAGGCAGCGGGGATCATGCATTCGAAGATCTCGGCCATACAGCTGGCAAAGGCAGACGTGATCATACGGCCCAAGGTGGGCCGCATCGGCTCTGCAGACTTCGATAAACGCTTCGATGCCATGATTGAAGGGGAAAAAGCAGCAATCGAAATGCTGCCGTCGATACAGGCTGTCATCTCCCGGTTGAAATAAGACAAGGATAGCGTAACAGCCGCCAGCAGAGGGCGATCCTGCTTCGTTATAATATCAAGCTTCCTCCTGAACAGGTGTGGGTTATTGTAGAACATTACAGAATCGAATCAGAGAAAAAATGTATGAGGAGAGGTCATGAAATATCAGACAGGCAGGCCGGGCAGAGTCGTTGTAGTACGTTTTGAGGACAGAGACGATATCCTCTTAAATCTTGTGCAGCTCGCAAAAAAAGAAAACATCAGGGCGGCAGTGGTCCATCTTGTCGGCGGCATGCGGGAAGGCAGCATTGTGGTCGGCCCTGAAAACGACTCGTTTCCGCCAAAGCCTGTATGGAAGAAGCTCGGGGAATCGCATGAGGTTGTCGGGTTCGGCACGATCTTCTGGCAGGATGACGAGCCAAAAGTACATTTGCATGGGGCCTTTGGCAAGAAAGATATGGTAAAGGTCGGCTGCCTCAGGGCAGATTCGGAAACCTTCCTCGTGCTTGAGGCCGTGATTACGGAAATAGAAGGCATAACCGCAGTGAGAGAACTTGATCCTGTATCCAATATGGTATTGCTGAAACTCTGACCGCTTTCCTGCCAATCCAGATTGTTCCAAGGGGAAAACAGCAGAATGCTGTCACCGCTTAAAAGCCGTTCGCTGAATCAGCGCACGATCGATACGAAAGCGCTCTTCACATTTTTCCGGCAAGAAATTATTTGATCCTGACGCCTATGTCATCGCCCTGTGAAGTAGCACTGTTTGCGGGTGTCTCAAGAAGGCCATTGGGTCCTGCCGAGATGATCCAGACCGGCTGACCGGTTGCGGCAAAGCTGTTTGCATTGGTCAGATAGATATTTCCCCAGGGATCGGCGGTCACCACTGCCATGTACGAGCCCTTCCAGTTCGCCCCGTAACAACCGTTTACATCGGCAGACAGATGAGAATCGTATGAACTCGGAGATGACTCGTCATATCCCAGGGCTCCAAGGTTGGCAAAGCTGTTGCCCAGCCCCATGAGAAGACTGACATTTGGCGTACAGCTGCCGTCCATTACAGGCCAGACTCCCGTATCCTTTCTGAAAACGAACATCGCAGAAGATATCGACTTGACGTCAGCCTTGGCCCTTGTAATTTTCGATTCATCGATCTCCTTGAATATCAGCGGCACAAGGATACCGGCAAGTACGGCGATAATCCCCGCAACAACGATAACCTCGATCAGCGTAAAACCCTTCTGTTCCCTCAGTTTCATAATACACTCCTCTTGGATATTTCCCGTTTTATAGTAAATCGATCTTAGCATCAGCATCCATTATTTAACAGTTCCTTACGAACTGCATCATAAGGAGTATATCTGATATTCTATGGCGCTGAGCAACGGCAATGGAGGCGGGGAGCCCGGAAGGGCTGGTAACCAGAGGAAGCAGTGCACTCCAGCATCAACTCGTTGACAGGCATGATCAATCAAGACGAAATGGGGCTTAGGTGGCTTCTCAACAGGGAGGCAGAAATGCTATAAGGCTCGATAATCAGTGGACTGAGACATTGGGGTTTTCGATAATAATGGCGGCAGGAGGCTGCCGCCATTATTATGATTTTCGCTGAATTAAGCCCTCACGCTTTACCGGCAAGAAATTCTATCACTTAATTCTGACGCCTATATCATCGACACCATCGGCAATAGCAATGCTGTTTGCGGGTGTCTCTAGAACGCCATTGGGCCCTGCCGAGATGATCCAGACCGGCTGACCGGTTGCGGCAAAACTGTTTGCATTTGTCAGATAGGTATTCCCCCAGGGATCAGCGGTCACCACTGCCATGTACGAGCCCTTCCAGTTCGCCCCGTAACAGCCGTTCACATCGGCAGACAGATGGGAATCGTATGAACTTGCTACAGCAGCGTCATATCCCAATGCTGCAAGGCCGGAAGGAAGATTTCCTGCCCCTGACAGAAAAGTAACATTAGGCGCACAGCTGCCGTCCATTACAGGCCAGGCTCCTGTATCCTTCCTGAAAACGAACATCGCCGAAGATATCGACTTGACGTCTGCCTTGGCCCTTGTAATTTTCGATTCGTCGATCTCCTTGAATATCAGAGGCACGAGGATACCGGCAAGCACGGCAATAATCCCAGCAACAACGATAACCTCGATCAGCGTAAAACCCTTCTGTTCCCTCAGCTTCATAACACTCTCCTTGGATATTTCCTGTTTATACTCAATCGATCGTAGCATCAGCATTATATTAATTATAAGTCGGTTTTTCAATCATAAAACTTTAATCGCTAAGTATGAACTGCCGCATGAGAATACTTCATGAGGAAAACTCGTTGTTCCGTATAATTCATTACATGCGAAGCAGGCTCTCAGGGGGCAGCCTCTGAAGAGGGGCTGGAATGCTGTCAGACTCGATAAACAGCGGTCTGAGGAAGAATTACCACTATGAAAACAGCATATACAGATGATATAATATAAAATAAGACAAAGATAGTCCAGTTCCTTGCAATGAACTGAAGGGGGAGGTCATTAATGTCCGGTCACTATGCTTATCTTTCAGATCCTGCGCATCCCAAAAAACGGTCAATGAATTCAAGAAGGGTTTCTTGCATATCGCTCTTGTGCCTCATACTGCTATTGGCTTTTTCATCCTTCGTCCATGCCTGGGCTCCGGCAGGTTACTCCGAATATTTCATTCCCGGGGACGAAGTCAATATGGAATCTGTGCTAAACGCCATGGACCTTACGATGACTGCAACTCCCAAGCAGGCCATGCACTCCGTGATTACGGTTACTGCCTGGTCGGAAAATACAACGATATATTATGACCACTGGGAAAACGGTTACAACTTCGATCCGAATAACCCTGCAGCAACGGCCGATGAGACTTACACACTCGCCACTGCCGGAGCCCAACGGATTTTTGAGTCAACCAGCATCCCAACCAACCCAAGAGGAACGACCACCTACTATGACGGAAGTGACCACATATACGTGGCAGGCGGTCCGGTAACCGTCGTCCGTGCGAGCTGGATTCAGGCCACAGGAGTCGAAAACCAGGCTGTGGCTTGGGAGATATATCCTGTTCAACCTCAGTTGACGACATATGTAATCCCCTTTGGTGAGGACCTTGGGGCTTCGCTGCCGGACTTCAGCCGGGTTTTCGTCTTTGTTCAGGCTACCGAGAACAACACTGTTGTGACATTCGACTTTAACGGTGATGGGACTAAGGATACCTTCTGCACTGACATAACTCGTACCGCATGTACTCCAGGTACGCAGATCACGCTCAGCAAGGGACAATCGTTTCTCCTTGACAATTGGGCGCTTTCACCACAGGCGGCCCCCTATAATAAGGTCCATACGGGAATGGTGATAACGGGGACTGAAACACTGCAGGTAAAGTTTGTCGCCGGTCAGGAACGCACTCCCACCGGGTGGATGGCCAGGGGATTCAGCGCATTCCCCCGTGGCTTCTGGACAAAAGACTACTATGCTCCTGTGGATAATGAACTGGTTAATACCGATTACTATCTCTACAACCCAAACACTGCTGCAATCACGGTAACATGGGAAACCAGGACCACGACCGGTTCGCTCTCTATCCCTGCCGGCCAGACCGTATCCTACAGAACTTTGGCAGGGGATGTTCCAACCGGATCGGGAATCTATTTTAAGGGGTCCGATGTGTTTTGGGGAGTAGGCTCTGTTGATGCCGGCAACTACTATTATGAGTGGGGGTTCAGTCTCCTCCCTTCGACAATGATGTACAATGAGCACTATCTTGGTTGGGCACCGGACTGTTTACCCGTAGCAGCCGGTTGCACAAACAATGGTGTATTTCTTGTTCCTGCCCAGGACTATACTACGATCTTTGTAGATGTCGACAACAATGGCACGGTTGACCAGACCTATACCCTGAACCGTCTTCAGACACAGTATATCACGGCCCCATCCGGGAACCTCTCTATGGCGCATATCTGGGCAACCGGACCATTCAGTATGGCATACGGGCAGAAAGGCAATACTACCTATCCCCAGGTCCCGGCCATGGATCTTGGCTATGTATCGCTTCCGGCAACTGATTTTATTTCAGCCGTCCTTACGGTACAAAAATCGGCTTCGCCTCAGGTCGTTCCAACTGCATCAGGCTCTGTAGCAACCTTCACGATCACGGCCAGTTCCCAGAAGTACACTGTGGACAACATCACCGTGACCGACACGCTTCCGCCAAATTGGCAGTATGTTACCGGCTCGACCACCATAACCAGGCCAGACAAGACCACAGGGACAGCCAACCCGACCGTAACCGGGGCAGGGACTGCTGCTAACCCGTATGTATTGACATGGTCCAGCGCTGATCTTGGGACAAGCGGCACGATAGCGGAGAACCAGGAGGTCAAAATCGTATTCAATGCTCAGACAACAGCCGTCCTTGCCTCCGGAACGCTAAACCAGAACCGTGTCAAGGCAATCGGTACAAGGACCTTCGGCACGCCGAGCCAGACTCAGACATTTACTGCAACCGACTTTGCGTACGTTACTTCGGGGTTCTCGCAGATCACGAAAACTTCAGGGGCAGCTGACCCCGTATTCCCCGGCAACACAATCCCTTATACCGTAACGGTTTCCAACCCTGCGTCTGCAACATCTTCTCTGACAGGCGTCTCTATTTACGATCCCCTGCCATCAGGGGTGAGCTATGTGGCCGGCAGCGCAGCAGCGACCTGTATTCTGCCGCGCAATGTGGCCGACTTTTTTGGCTCCACGAACTATAACAACTCAAACGGCTCTGTGAGTTGGGCCGCCAACTCCTGGACCGAGTCGGACAGTTACGGCACCGGCCCTGGTGTAACCGGCTTAAACGGACTCGGTGGATATGTTTGGATCACGGGCGGCCAACTGCAGTTCAGATACATGCTCTCCACGGTGAGTGATAATTTTGCTACCAATGGCAGCTATACCGGCACAGATGGTTCCCGTAAGTGGATTGGGATAGGACCAGGAACCGTCTCGGTAACAAACGGCTCGCCTGCGGTGGTCGGCACGGGAACAACGTTCACAGGAGGACTCATAGGCACTGGGGATTCAATCACAATTTTAGGTGTAACATACACCATCTTGAGCGTCACTGACGCCACGCACCTCACGCTAACAACTAACTACGCGGGAACTACCGGAACTGGTTTGGCCTATATCGCTCCTGTTGCATGGACAGAAGTCAACGATGATGGTTCAGCCGCTACCGTCGCTAACCAGCATATGTACGTCAGCGGCAACCGGCTTGTATTTGACCGTAATCCCAGCGCCGTTACTCCATTTTCGATCAGTAGGTCTGCCAATGTCGCGGGCGCTACCAGTGTAACAATCAGCTTTTTGCCTACTAACCGTGCCGGAGGCGCGGGCAGCGGCGAGGCAGTGGTTGCAGATTATAGTGTAGATGGAGGAGGCTATACGACACTCGGCACCTTTGACGGTGGAACAGCAGGTTGGAGCGGGATCACACAGACATACACTCTGAGCCCTTTTACCGGGAACTTTATCACTCTTCGGTTCCGTGCAACTGGGGCGTGGAATAACAATAACGACGAAATATATATAGACAATGTTAACATCAGCTTTAATGCCCCGGCAAGCGCGGTAAATACCCAGATCAGGCGCACTGCCAGTCTTACCGGCGCCACAAGCGCCTGGCTGAACTTCAGCCCTTATAGTTCGACAGGACTCGGCGCTGGAGATACGCTTGTGGTAGAGGCAAGCAGCAGCGGCACGGCAGGTACATTTGTAACGTTGGCGACCTTCACCGGCGGCGTTCCTGATGTTGCGCCAGCCTATAATCTGACTCCCTATATCTCGGCCACTACCACCATCCAGTTCCGTGTAACAGGCGGCTTCAACACCGCAGGCCAGACGTTCAACCTGGATAATCTATCGATAGGCTACATTGTGACTCCGGCAACTACGGCCACGGTCGGCAGTCCGCCCAATTTCGTGGACAGTGCCTCGGCATGCAGCAGTATCCCGGCGGGGGGCTCACTCACCCTGACGTATAGTGTAACCGTGGATGACCCCTTCCCAACAGGTCAGACCTCAATCACAAACATTGCCTCAACAACATCGGCGCAGATTCCGATGGCCTTAACAGCCTCGGCCACAAATACCGTGCTTATCCCGAGTGCGCTGAGCGCAGGCACCGGCGGCAAGATCTGGCTTGATGCTGACAGAGACGGGGTACTGGATATCGGTGAACCCGGCATTCCAAACATTGAGGTCACGCTCAAGGACCGCTTCGGAACGCCGATTGCAACGACCATCACTGACGGCAACGGCCGTTATCTGTTTACCGGCGTCACGCCGGGGACGGGGTATTATGTCGAGGTAACTGACGGACTTTCATCAGGACTCTCTCAGTCCTTCCCCTATACCACAACACCAGGAGATCTGACGAACAACCGCAGCACCACCTTCACCTTGACAGACGGCCAGATTTACACCTCTGCCGGCATCGGATATAGGGCTGCAGCCGGAACAGCGACCTTCGGTGACCAGGTCTGGGTAGATGCCAATGCCAATGGGGTGCGCGACTCCGGCGAAATTGGCCTCGGCGGGGTAACGGTCAAGCTCTACCAGGACCGTAACAGCGACGACAGGCTGGATATCCTGACCGATTTACCTGACGGTGTCGGGACCGTCTCAGCGACAAACAGCTCAACCGCCGTAGTTGGCTCAGGGACAGCATTCTCCGCTCTGAATGCCGGCGATGCTATCACGATTGCAGGCGTTGCATACACGATTCAGAGCGTCACCGATGCAACACATCTGACCCTGACGGCGAATTACACGGGGACAACGGGAGGCGGCAAGGCATATACAATGCCTGTCGCAACGGTCAGTAACCCTGACGGCACATACCTTTTCACCGGGGCGGCAGCTTCGGGCACGCAGACCTACTTCGTCTCGGCCGCCACCCCTTCCGGCTACACAGCAACAACCGGGTCGACGAACCACCGGTTTACCAATGTCGCGGCGGGAAGCACACTGCTCATTGCCGATTTCGGCTTTAACAGAACGACAACTACCTATTCGATAAAAGACCGCGTATGGACAGACTCAAATGGCGATGGACTCTTCTCGGGTGAGAGCGGTCTTGCCGGGGTTACCGTCGAACTGCACGATGCAAGCCTCAATGTCATCGGCACGACGATTACTGCGGCTGACGGCACATTCATCTTCAGCGGCTTGACCGGCGGTGGTGCCGATTATACTGTGCGCATCAACGATACGAGCGGCGTCCTGCTGGACTACTACGGCACAACCTCGTATTCTCTTGCGCTTAAGCGCCCCGAAAGTAATCTCACAACCAGTATTGATCGCGTGGCTACCCCGCCGCCAAGTTTCGGTTTCCGGCCGCTGCGCAGCATCGGTGATACGATCTTCAGCGATCTGTTGGGTGGCACCAGCGGTGTTCAGGATGCCGGAGAGCCGGGGATCGCAGGGGTTGTCGTCAGCCTCTACCGCAACATTGCCCCTCTCGGGACGTTTGACGGGAGCGACACCCTTATCAGCACTGTAACGACTGATGCGTCAGGGCAGTATCTGTTTTCGGGTCTTGCCGATGGGGAGTATATTGTAAGCGTGCCGGTTCCTGCAGGCTACAGTTTCATCCCAAACGGCGTCGTTAACCCTGACCTTGACGGCAATCCGGCAAACGGAATTCAAAACAGGGTTACCATAACAGGCGGAGTAAGCGACTTAAACAAAGACTTCGGTTTCCAGGCCTCCAGCCCCCGTACCGTCTCCGGAACCGTATGGGATGACCTTGACGCAGACGGTGTCATAGACGGCGGCGAAGCCGGACTTGCGGGCGTTACGATCGACATCCTCTCGGGGAGCACTGTTGTGGCCACGGTCACTACCAACGCATCGGGTAACTACACCGCCCCGGGGCTCGCCTCAGGTATCTACACGGTGCGCGTCACAGATACGACAAGCGTTCTCACTGACTACATCTCTACCTTCGAAAAGACCGAGAGCACCACCGGTCCCTTTAACTTTCAGGAGTCCGTAAACCTGACCGGCGGCGACGTTGCTGATGTAATATTCGGGTTCAAGGTGCCCACGCCCACGCTTGTGACCCTTTCGGATTTCAGCGCGTATAGCGATAAGGGCAGGTTTGTCGTGCAGTGGAAGACATCTTCCGAGACAGACACTGCAGGATTCTATCTGCAGCGGCTCGATGAAAAGACCGGCAGATACAGGCAGATCAACAGCAGCCTCCTGCCTGCGCTGATTACTTCCCCGCAGGGCGGCACCTATAGTCTCATCGACAACGGCGCGTCTTTGACCAGGAGTAATACCTATCTGCTTATGGAGATTGAAGGCAAAGGCAGAAAAAATGCCTACGGACCTTTCACGATAGCGGCAGGAGCAGGCAATGCAGCAGAAAGCCAACAGAGCAGGAAGGCCGGATGGGAACGTGAAGGGGAGATGGCCATTACGGACGGCAGCACAGGAAATACCGCTGCCGACGAAGTATCGGACTATACGCGTGCAGGAAAAGCGATTCCTGCTGAAAAACAGAAAGTTCTGGATGCCATGAAAAAGGCAAGAGCCGCCTCCGACCTCCTCCAGAAGCAGAAGACCGGCAATATGGTCAAGATCCCGGTACACAAAGACGGGCTTTACTATCTGGAGTCCGCAGAGATCTCGTCGCTGCTTGGCATGGCTGAGACTAAAGTCAGACAGCTTATTAAGTCCGGGAACCTGGCACTAAGCAATCAGGGCAATATAGTCGCCTATATACCGGCTGATGATATGGCAGGACTGTTCTTCTTCGGTCAGGGGATAGACAGCTTGTACACAAAAGAAAATATCTACTGGCTCTATAAGGGCAAGGGACAGCAGATGGGCAGAGTGGAAGGTGTTGGTCCAGCACCTTCAGGATACAGCGCAGTTACGGAGACAGTCCATATTGAAGAGGATAAAGTTGCCGCGCCGGTGCTTGCCCATGGCCCGGAATCTGACTACTGGTTCTGGGATTATATAATAGGTGGCAACCCATCCCTGGGGACAAAGCGTTTCGAACTTCAGGTCTTTGGTGTTGCTGACGTATCAACATCAGCCGCGCTGAGTGTCAGACTTCACGGCCTGACCAGCACCGGCGCAGCGAACGACCATCATGTCACGATCAGCTTAAACGGGACGGTTATCGGAGAAGACCGATGGAAAGGCGCTGAGGAGCGTCTCGTCAATCTGAATTTCAGTCAGAGCCTCTTACATGGCGGAGCAAATTCTATCGAGGTCAAGGGCCTGCTTGATGCAGGTGTTCCCTACAGCATATTTTATCTGGATTCTTTTGACCTGACCTATGAAAAGGTATTGGAAGCCCATGACAATTCACTTATGTTCAGGGCAGAAGGCGCTCTGCCTCTGACAGTGTATGGCTTTACACAGCCTGATCTTTTTGTCCTCGATGTAACTGACCCGGACTGGCCGATCTTCAATATGGCAGCGACTATCGACGGCTCAGACGGAAATTACCATCTCAGTTTTACGCCCACACCAGGCGCACGGTATCTGGTGACAGCCTCCGATGCCGCAGCGCCTGTCAATGCCTGGGCAGACAGCCCTTCCACACTCTTATCCCGGCATAACAGGGCTGATTATATCATCATTACCACAAAGGAACTTGCTGCAGCTGCCGGGGAACTTGCCCATTATCGGGAGGCTCAGGGACTAAAAACCTTGGTTGCAGATCTGGAAGATATCATGGATGAATTCAATTATGGCATCTCAAACCCTGAGGCCATTCATGGTTTCCTCGCTTACGCCTATACCAACTGGAAGCAGGCACCGAAATATGTACTGCTTGCAGGACACGGGACCTATGATTACAGAGATAACATGGGTATCGGAGACAATCTGGTGCCGACCCTGATGGCTGAAACGCCACAGGTTATTTCCGCCTCGGACAACCTTTTTGCAGACATGGACGGTGACCATGTCCCTGATATTGCAATCGGAAGGCTTCCTGTTCTGACCGCGGAAGAATTGCGTGGAGTAATCGGCAAGATTATATCCTATGAGAGCAATGCAGGCAGCCGTGTGATAATGCTTGCGGACAATCCGGATGACGGCGGCAATTTCCCCGCTGACAGCGATCAGATCGCAGCGCTTGTTCCGGCGGCATACCCGGTGTCCAGGATATATCTTTCTGCGTATACGACGGCTCAGGCCCGGCAGCTTCTCTTCGATGAAATAAGCAGGGGGCCGGTGCTGTTAAACTACACGGGCCATGCAGGCATGGATCGTCTGGCCAGCGAGGGGCTGCTGCGGGTGAGCGATGTGGCTTCGCTTCAAAACAGCAGAAAACCTTTTGTTCTGGCAGGCATGACATGCGCTGTGGGCAACTTTGCCCTGGCGGGATATAATTCATTGGGCGAGGCCCTTATGACAAAAAACCCGGGAGGCGCCGTGGCTGTCTGGGCTCCGTCCGGACTCTCGTATAATCACCTGTCAAAAATTCTGAACGAGCATTTCTTCCGGGGTTCATTCGGAAACGGAAGCGTTACGTTAGGAGATGCCGTATTAAGGGCATTCAGAAATTATCACACAACCGGCAGTCCTGTGTATATTATGGATATGTTCAACCTGCAGGGTGACCCGGCTTTAAGAATCTGGTAAATGAGCAGGATCGATGAATAATCAGGGCGCCCAGTTGCAGGAAAAGGTCTTTGTAAAGAATGAGGATATCGTCACCCGCAAGATTACCGGCGAGTTGTTCATTGTTCCGGTGAGGGGAAAGCTGGCAGACATGCAGAGGATCTTTACTCTCAATCCGGTTGCGGAATACATATGGCATTCCCTTGACGGCCTGACACGCATCGAAGATATCCGCAAAGGCATCCTGGCGACCTATGACGTCGATGAACAACAGATTGATTCTGATATCAGGGATTTTATCGCAGAGCTGTTGGAAGCGGACTTAATCAAAGAGCGAGCGTGAATATGGATTGCCCGGAAACTGTTTTCACTGACAACACAAATTATCTCAGGGACTTCACCGCAAGATCGGCCAGACTTCGGGTGCCGCTTTCCGGAAGCCTCGATCTCACGCATCGCTGCAACCTCCGGTGCCTCCACTGTTATACCGGTGATCGTTCCGGGGATATGCCCATCGCAGAGATGGATACCGGGAGGATATTGTCACTTCTGGACGAGATCTGTGATGCCGGCTGTCTCTATCTTCTGCTGACCGGCGGAGAACCCCTGCTGAGGGAGGATTTCCCGGAAATTTATCGTTATGCAAAGGAAAAAGGTTTTTTGATAACCGTATTTACGAACGGAACGCTGATAACAGATAAAATCGGAACGCTTTTTGAGGAGCTGCCGCCCCGCACCGTCGAAATAAGCCTGTACGGTGCTACCGCGCCGACGTATGAGAAAATTACGGGGGTAAAGGGCTCATACCGTCAATGCCTTTCCGGCATCAGGAAACTGCTGGAGCAAAAGATAAACGTCAGACTGAAGACCATTCTTATGGCTCCTAACCGTCACGAGTTTTTTGCAATAGAAGGAATGGCAAAGGACTTTGGGGTGAAATTCCGCTTTGATGCAGCCATATTCCCCCGTTTAAACGGGGACCCGTCTCCGGTCAATCTCAGAGTTTCACCTGAGGAGGCGGTCGACAAGGAGTTTTCAGATCATGAAAGGGTAGCCCTCTGGGAAGCGTCTCTAAAAAATTATCGTCATGGATCTGCCACTGATGATCTTTACCACTGCGGGGCCGGGGTTACCGGTTTCCATATTGACCCCTGCGGAAGTCTGCGCCCCTGTCTCATGGCGACCACCCTTTCCTATGACCTTCAGAAAGGAGGCTTTTCCCCTGGCTGGGAAGCAATAACGTCCCGCAGCAGAGAGAAAAAAGCAGACCGGGACTTCACCTGTAATACCTGTGATAAGAAACTGCTCTGCGGTTATTGTCCTGCTTTTTTTGAGCTTGAAAACAGGGATGCTCAGGTGCGTTCCGAATACCTTTGCGCCATGGGGAACACCCGCAGCAGACAATTGCAGCATATCAATACAAAAGGAGCTCGGCATGGATAAGAGCAGCAGCGAAATGAAAGACAAGCAGGCCTACGAAAAACCAAGGCTCAGGGTAATCGAGCTGGTCGCTGAAGAAGTTATGGGCATCGGATGCAAAACGGTATCCGGCCCGGGATCCGGCAGCGTTTGTGCCGCTGTAGGGTGTTTTGAAATCGGCTCCTGAACAGGATGAAAATTGTCCGCACCGTATGGAACGTGAGCAGACGGAAAATGTTATGCAGATGGAAATCGCCGGTGTTAATTTTGCCATCAGCTGCCGGCATCCGCTCTCGGTCGACAAGCTTGCAGGGATGTACCGGCAGTTCATACAGGGGGCCATCCCTCCCGGGGGGGATATAAACGTCAGCGTCAGCATTGAGACCGGTACTATGCCAGATACCCGGCAGATGACGAAGATCTTTGATACCGGGCGGTCGTGGTCCATGTTTAAGCGCGACAATGATTATTTCCTTTCGCTCAATGTTCCCACAACAGACGGTCAGGCAATCTGGCTCGCAGCCTTTGATATCCATTGTGCCACCATTTCAATTTACTGCAGTGACCTTTTCCTGAACAGCGAGAGTGGTCGTACAACGCTGTCCACTCCTCTCAACTATCCACTGGATCAGCTCCTGCTCATGTATATACTGGCAGGGAGAGGCGGCGCATTGCTTCATGCCGCAGGACTCTGCACGGACAAAAGGGGATACATCTTCCCCGGCCGCTCTGGTGCAGGCAAAAGCACCATTTCACGTCTTTTCCTCGGGAAATCCGGAGCAGAGATGTTCAGCGACGATCGTATGATAGTCAGAAAAATAGACAACACGTTCAGGGCGTTCGGTACGCCCTGGGCAGGCGACGCCAGTATCGCCGAAAATAAGAGCGTTCTGCTCGACAGGATCTTCTTTATTCATCAGGCGAAGACCAATCTGCTGAGAGAGCTGACGCCGAAAGAAGCTATCGAACGACTCATGCCGGTGACCTCTATCCCCTGGTATGACGAGACGGCATTTCAAAACATTCTTGCGTTTTGCGAAGACCTGGTTTTGAATATACCTGCGTATGAACTGCATTTCATGCCTGACCGTTCCGTAGTCACCTTTATTGAAAATTTCGCAGCCCGAAACTCGGTCTGATCTCTGCCTGAGGCGAGAGAGCCGTTGACGGCAGCGCATGAATACCGTAGGATAAAACCATGCATTACAAAACAGCCGACCATTTCGGGGAACTCGCCGGAGCCTTGCTCAAAGAGGGGGTACAACTTTCATTCCAGGCAGGCGGAAGGTCCATGTCTCCCTTCATCCAGGACAAAGAAACGGTCATCATTGAACCACCTTCAAGGACATTGCGCGTCGGTGACGTAATCCTGTTTAAGACTGAACGCAATCAGCTGATATTCCATCGCATTGTGGGGAAAAAGAGGGACGGGTATCTCACGAGAGGCGACGCTGCCTCTCATCCCGACGGGATCGTGCCGCATCGCGCAGTACTCGGCAGGGCTGTCCGTGTTGTTGGCGGACTGAACTTTCATCTCTGGTTTCCTCTTGGTGCAATCGTGGCTCATGCGCTGAAGCTCAGAAGACATACGGCGCTCTTCACCATGCTCAGGATACCGGGGAACCTGCTATTGCGCAGACTTCGTTTAAGGGACAATCCTCAATAGCGATACCGACATTATCCGGACAGAGGCTGTCGTCTCCAATAGATTGACTCCTGAGCATAATCCCTGCAATAATAATAGCCATGAGGCTCCAGACGATATTGACCATTGTCCTCGCCCTCATCCTGATCCCTTCAGGTTTTGCTTTTTCCCAACCCCGGGGAACTGATGAGACATGTGATACGCTCAAGGCTGCGATAAAAAACGGCGTAGAACCACGTTCTGCACTACGGGACGTTCTAAAAACAAAACCAGAAGTCTGTCCAATCATACGATGCGCCCTCGAGACAGGAATCCCGCTAAGGACAGTGCATCTTGCGGCGCGTGACGCAGCGCTGCAGGACGATATTGTCACCCGCTGCTCAAATTCTTCATGCAGCCAGACATTCAGGCTTTTTGAAACAGATCAGGTATGCCGGTCAATAAAACAGGATGTTGAGAAAGGCCGGGACGCTGCGGTAGTGACCCTTGAAAAACTCCGTCAGGGATATCAGTCCTGCACCGTACTGAAGTGCGCGGTGGCCTCAGGAGCTGATCTTGACTCAGTGATCAGGGCTGCTCATGAAGCAAACGTTTCGGACGACATAATTTCCCGCTGCTGCATGGACGGCTGCGCAGATCCCTATCGCGTTGCCAGGCTTCTTCATGAACAAGACAATCTCATTCCCGCTGATAGAACGAAGCCAGGAGGGACAAGATCCGGGTATCTCAGCCCATCGCGATTCTGAAAGCGAGCCATGTCGTATATGCTGCTTCGCATTTTCCTGAACAGGTTATGCCCTTTCGTTATTTCCCCTGCTGTATTGGTAATTTGTCAGATAATATGAGATAATATTGGTCATGTATCCATTTACCAGAATAAAAATAAGAGCAGCGTATTTATTCGTTGCAGTTCTCTTCAATACGTGCGCACTCCTGTCAGCCCAGCCTGTCAGCGCAGCTGAGACGGTCATATCGTCAGCGGAAAACACCGTTGGCGGGCAGGCGGCTCAGCTCGAAATGGGCCGATTCAGCGATATTGAGACCGCAAAGGCATTTCTGAAAAAGCTCGTTGAAAGTGGGTACACCGGCGGCATAACGGAAGAAAAAAATAGCAGCGGTCAGGGAGAGTATCAGGTCTATGTATTATTGCCGGTAGCCGCAGTCGGGGACGCCGGCTCAGAGAGTATCTCATGGTCTGTCCTGGGGGGAAAAGGCAAGAACGTACATGCCGCCCTAAGCCTCACCGGCATCTTCACAGACAATGCCTTCAACGCAAACCAGGACAAACAGAGCGATTTTTCTATGTTTCTGACTCCGGAGCTCTGGTTGAATCTGCCGCACACTGACAAGGATGTTTCCTACGAAAGCGTTTCGCCACGTTCTGCAGGAGGACGGCTCCTTAATACGCTGACGGGCGAACGGCTCTACGGGTACCAGGCAACACTCTATTACCGTACCGATCTGCCGCTGATCACGGCGAAGACCTCACCATACGGCAACACCGCTTCACACAGGTTTGCAGCCGGCATTGCCTTTGTAGGCAGCAGGGTGTCGCTCGGCATATCTGACCAGTTCGATAAGTCCTATCAGGAGAGGGAGGCTGGCCAGATCATCTCAACGGATGCCCGCGACCGCTATGATGCAAACCGGTTCAGCGCCGCAGCAGCCTATGATACAGGAAATCGCATTCTGCTCAGCCTCGACTATGTAAATTTTATCACCAATTACAGCAGCGACACGGCACGTGCCCTCGACCGCCGTGACTTTGGCATAACGCCGGCGCTTCGGTACCGGCTCACACCGAAGATCAACCTGTTGGCAGAATATTCATTCTATGGCATTTCCTACGACAGCGATGACACGCTGGATAGCACAGAGCACTATCTCATGGGAGGGCTCGAATGGAAACTTACAGAAAAGTCGTTCGGCAGGATCAAGGCTGGTTACGAACTTAAGGACTTTAAGCACGGCGACCGGTATGGGGGATATAGCTTTGAACTTCAGGCAGAGCACAGACTGACGCCAAAGACACAGCTGTCGCTCTCCGCCTATCGTAAAACCAATGAAATGCGGGTGGCCGGAACTGCCTTTGTCGTCTCAACAGGGGAGCACCTTTCACTGACGCATATGATAACCTCAAAGATAACCGGAGCGCTCATGCTTTCCTTCGAAAACGACAAGAACAAGGGGATTTCTCCTGCTTCGATCTCGCAAACGACCGTCAACGACAGGATCTATCAGGCCGGCATAGAGGTTCAGTATGCCTTCCGCAGATGGCTGAGGGCCCGAGCCGAATACCTTTTCACCACAAAAAACTCCTCGAATCCTGCTTTGGAATACCGCTCCAATACATTGCTCCTGGGCCTTACCGGGTCATTCTGAAGACCGCTCTGTCGCGTTTCCTCATCGGCCTGCAGCAGATGCTTTAAGCGGCTAAAATGGTCTATAATTATAGCGTTATGAAAAAAATAACCTGCATCTGCGTTATCACCCTTCTCCTCGGATTTTTCAGTGCAGCGGCATACGCTGAGCATGATTACATCATAGGTCCTGATGATGTGATCAGGGTGACAGTTTACAACCACCCTGACCTCGCGGCAACAGATCGCATAAGCGGTGAGGGGGTCATCATGCTGCCGCTGATCGGCGATGTAAAGCTCTCCGGCCTTTCGGTCGAGCAGGCCGCTAAAAAAATCAGCCTGCTCCTGAGCGACGGCTATATCATGGACCCGAAGGTCTCGGTCTTTGTTGTGGAGTTCCGCAGCAAAAAAGTAATGATCATGGGGCAGGTCTTTCGCCCCGGCGTACTGACGCTCAGCGGCAGTACAACCTTCCTCGAACTGCTCACACTCGCCGGAGGGCTGACCAAGGAGGCAGGCGACAAGGCTACCATAAAGCGCAAGTCTGCCGATGCAGGCAAGGAAGGGGAAGGTCTCATCACAATCGACCTCAGAAGGCTCATCGAACAGGGCGACGCCTCACTCGATGTCACGCTTATGGACAACGACAGCATTTATATCTCAAAGGCAGGCGTTTTCTACATCACCGGCGAGATAAAAAAACCTGATGCGTACCGGCATGAGGAGGGTCTCACCGTGATCAAGGCTGCGACCATGGCCGGCGGGTTCTCCGACAAGGCAGCCCCGGGAAGAATCAAGATCATCAGAAAAGTGGACAAAAAAGAGAAGGTGATCGAACGGACGGGCATGGACGAACTCGTCCTTCCCGACGACATTATTATCGTGCCGGAGAGTTTTTTCTGATGTTCGAAGATAAAGAAATTCATCTGCGTGATTACCTGAATGTCGTATTAAAGCACCGGCATAAGGCCGTTCAATTCTTCGCCATTATTTTTGCGCTGACGCTGCTTGTCACGTTTTCGACCACCCCTATTTATGTTGCGACCACAAAGGTCCTGATCGAAAAAAGCGAACCGGCAAATCTTTCACTCAACCCCTACGCCATGATGTATGACCCTGATTTCAGTGAAACCCAATTCCAGCTCATCAAGAGCTTCTCCGTTGCCCAGCGGGTCGTCAGGATGCTGGGGCTCGGCCAGCGTGCCAATATTGCAGCAGGCAGCGAAACCGGCACAAATATCGTTACCGGGACATTTAATTGGTTTCGCGACCTCATCTCAACGGTCCTTCATATCGGAGGAGCAAAGCCGGTTCCCTCACCCTCTGATCCGGCGTTGGCAGTAACGCGGGAGGAAGACCCCCTCAAGCTCTACCAGCAGGCCAAAATAATCAGCAGTGCCATTACGGTCACTCCGGTAAAAAACAGCAAGATCGTCAATATCAGTTTCGCGTCGCCTGACCCCAAGATGGCTTCGCTGATCGTCAACACCGTTGCCAAGGCTTATACCGATGAGGTACTCGACATAAAGATGGGGTCTTCCCAATACGCACTAAAGTGGCTCACCGAGAAGGCAGATGAGGAGCGGGCACGCCTTAACAAGACCGAAAAAGAGCTCCAGGAATACATGCGCGACAAAGATATCGCGACCCTTGAAAATAAAGTAACGATGGTGCCTGAGCGCATGTCCGAAATAGCCGTCAAGCTTGCGCAGTCTGAAACAAAGCGGAAAGAGCTGGAGACTCTCTATAATGCGGTGAAGGTATACGCGGTAAACCCTGAGGGCGCTGACGAAATTCCGGCCATTTCGGCTGATCCGGTCATGCAGTCCCTGAGGTCCCAGATCCAGAAGGCAGAGCAGACCGTTGCCGAACTTTCACAGAAATACGGTCAGCGTCATCCCGCTATGGTCAGCGCGGCCTCTGAACTGAGTGGGCTCAGGGATAAGAAACGGGAGCAGGTCAAGCGCGTGGTCGCAACGATCAGGAATGAATACGAAATCGCACGGTCAGGAGAGGAAAACCTGCGCAGACTGGCAGGTCAGGCAAAGTCTGAAACCCTGAGTCTTGGAGAAAAATTTGTCCAGTACGGCGTGCTTAAACGGGAGGCCGAAACGAGCAGGGAACTCTTCGGAGCGATCGTCAAGCGAATCAAGGAGCAGGGGATAACACAGGACATTAAGACCGTTACGGTCTGGGTAATCGAAAAGGCCGAAGTGCCTGACAGCCCTGCCAAACCGAACAAGTTCAGGAACATCCTCCTGGGCCTTGTTATCGGTCTGATGGGCGGTGTCGGACTCGCCTTCTTTATCGAGTATCTCGACAACACGGTCAAGTCAGCAGAGGATATCGAGCAGCGCTTCGATGTCCCGGTCCTCGGGATCATAGAACTGCTCGACAAGGAGAAGTGCCCGGCCGATGATATTGTACTGCGCGAGCCCCATGCCAATATCACCGAAAACTATCGGGCGGTAAGGACAAGCATCATGCTCTCTACCGCTGATAAGCCACCGAAGCACATTCTGGTAACGAGCATTGCTCCGCAGGAAGGCAAAACGACCACCGCTGTAAACCTCGCGGCAATCCTGGCGCAGTCCGGCCATAACGTTCTGCTCATTGATGCAGACCTGCGTAAGCCGAGACTTCGCCGGATTTTCGGGATCGAGAGCGATTCCGGATTAAGCACCTATCTTGCCGGCACGTCTGACATCGAATTCTTCACCCCGAAAGGGATCGAGCATCTGCAGGTCGTACCTTCCGGTCCTGTGCCGCCGAATCCCTCCGAGCTTATCGGATCAAGGCACTTGCAGGACCTGATTACCTCATTGGAAGAAAAATTTGATTTTATCGTCTGGGACTCCCCGCCGCTCTTTGCCGTTGCCGAGAGTCTTGTTCTGAGCAAAATGCTGAGTGGAACAATCATTGTTACACGAGCAGGCAAGACCACATACAAAGAGCTCGAGCGCGGTATCAAATCCATACATGACATCGAAGCACGTATTCTGGGTATTGTCATCAACGGGCTGAATATCAAGGAAAACATGCGGTATAACTACCGTTACTACAGTTACTACGGTGCAGCGGAACATGAACCGCCGGAAAAGCTCCCGCATGACTCCTGATTCCAGACTACATGCAAAATGATGCCTGCGCGGCAGGCAGGTAACCGCGAAGGTCTGCGCCTGATATGGAGACGATCTGACGACGAAGCCAACGCAGTTAACGTTTAGATGCGACCGGGGATGAGGAGCGTAACCGAAACCACCGTCTTCCGCATCTTCCTCGGCACGCTCATATTCTGCCCCCTTGCATTCGGCACGGTCGAGACCTGGTCTGTCCTTGTTATGGAGACAGGGGTATTTTTTGCTCTTGCTCTCTTCTTTTTTTCCACGCAGAAACCGGGAGGCGCCGGCATTCTGAAAACACCCGGCATAGCGCCGCTTGCAGCGCTGCTCGGCTATATCCTTTTGCAGGCTGTTCCTCTGCCGCCGGCACTGATAGAGAAGCTCTCGCCAGCGGCGTTTGCGCTTTATCGCCAATCTGTCTGGATCGCTGAGCCCGGGGCATGGACAACGCTCTCCCTATACCCAAAGGGGACTATTGCCGAATTTCTGAGGCTCTCCTGCTATGCAGGCGTGTACCTTCTAACGACACAGTTACTGTCTGACAGCAAACGGCTCAGAAAAACCGTTGGTCTGCTTGCGGTCTTTGCGGCAGCGCTGGCATTTTTTTCGATCATTCAGCATCTGATGCCCAATGGGAAGATCTACTGGATCAGACCACTGACTCAGGGAGGTTCGCCCTTCGGTCCTTACGTCAACAGGAACCACTTTGCCGGGCTGATGGGCATGCTCTTCCCTGTCGTGATGGCCCTTTTCCTCCTTTCGCGTCCTTCTTCACGTGAAGTATCGTTTCGTAAAAAAGTTTCTGACCTCATCGACAGATCCATCAAGAACGTCCACCTGGTTCTGGGATTCGGTGCGGTTGTGGTGGCGCTCTCAATATTCCTGAGTCTCTCCCGGGGCGCCATTCTGAGCTTCTGCCTGTCTCTCTCCCTCCTTGGCTTTCTTCTGAGCAGGCGGATCGGCACCCGAAAAGGAAAGCTGCTTTTCATTGCAACCGTCATCGTCATCTTCTACGCGGTAGGATGGTTCGGATGGACTCCGGTATTTGAACGTTTCAGGGCTATCAGAACCCTTCAGGGAGAGATCTCGGAGCTGCGCCTCGACATCTGGAAAGACAGTCTCGGTATGGTGCGCGACTTTCCCCTGACCGGGACAGGAGCAGGCTCCTTTATGCATCTGTATCCGGCGTACCGGACAATACGCGGCGAGGGTATCGCTGATCATGCGCATAACGATTATCTGGAACTGCTGACCGATGGCGGCATCATAGGCATCGGCCTGTTCGCATGGTTCATGGCAGCAGTGCTGATACAGTCTTATCAGACCTTCCTCAAAAGGAAGGACCCGTATGCACGTCACCTCTTTGCCGGGGCGATCTCCGGCGTCGCAGCCTTCCTGCTGCACAGTATGACCGACTTTAATTTTTTTATCGGCTCAAACGGCCTCTATCTGTTCCTGCTGCTTGGCCTTATGGTAAGCTCAGCACATTCCCGTCTGTCTGACGTGCAGCAGCCCCAGGTATTGACAAACGGTCAGTCACTGCGAAAAATTGTGGTCTGGTGGTCGGGAGGCCTTCTGCTCCTGAGCATACTGTTTAACTCAGGACAGATGCTCGCTTCAGTACTCCGGACGGAAGCCTCAGGAATCACTCTCAGCAACGCCTCTCCGGAGACGCTCACCTACTACCGCGACACCATCACCAGAGCGTCTTTGCTTGATCCCCTTGAGCCTTCGCATCACTATCTGATGAGTCGTGCTGCGGCAGAACGTTCCGACAGACCCTCAGAGCGCCAAGACAGCCTTCATGCAATACGCCTCTCACCCTCCAATGCAGAATATCTTCAGGCGCTGGGATCGGCGTTCGAAAAGGAGGGCGATACTGCGGCCGCAGGCAAACTCTTTGCAGAAAGCGTCACCCGCGCGCGAACTAATTCCGTTGTGCTCAGACAATATGGCAGTTTCCTCATGAGAGCCGGCAGGAAGGAAGATGCGCTCAGTCAGTTCAGGACCGCACTATCTCTCGAACCGCAAAAGCTCAAGGATTATATAGCACTCCTTGTGCCTGAAGGCCTGTCCGATGCCGAGATTTTGGGCATCATCCCTGAAAATGCAGAGTCATATATCACATTCGCAGAGTATCTCGATGCAACCGGCAGCCAGGAAAAAGCGCTTACGGTATATGAACAGGCAACTGACCTGCTCCGGAAATCCCGGCCTGAAACTTCCGGGATCTACCTGAGGATATCGCAGTTTGCTTCACGAAAAACCCGTCTTGAGGAAGCAGTCGGCGTCCTGCGGCTTGCAGAAGAACGTTTCCCAAAGGACATCTGGATCAGGCTGACTATGGCAGGCTATTATGAAAAATTGGGGCACGCAGATCTGGCAGCTGCCGCGTACCGGAAAATCCTCAGTCTCGCTCCGGAAAACAAAATAGCAGCACAAAAGCTGCGGGCAATTACAGGAGAAGTATCACAACCGCAGGCCGGCAAAAGCAGGTGAGTCTGAAGCCCACTCCAGAGTGTAAACCTGTTGTCGGCTTTACGCAACTGAGCCAAAACGCCCTGAAGGGCCTCAAGACGTTCCGTGCAATTTCTTTTCCCATTCCCATGCAGTCCTGATAATAAATGCGAGGTCATCATGGTTTGGCTTCCAGCCAAGCTCTTTCCTGATCCTCTGCGAATCAGCAACAAGAACAGGCGGATCGCCCTCTCTCCTGCCAACTTCTTTGACCGGAAAATCAATACCGGTAATCTTCTTCACCATCTGAAGGACTTCCCGCACAGAATATCCATGCCCATAGCCGCAATTGAAAACCCTGCTCGTCCCTCCCCCGGAGAGATGATCGAGGGCAAGCATATGAGCATCAATCAGGTCATCGATATGGATATAGTCACGGATACAGGTGCCGTCAGGTGTATCATAGTCAGCACCGAAAATACTCAATTCTCTGCGCATGCCGAGGGCTGTCCTCAGCGAAACCGTAATCAGATGCGTCGCGTCCTGGCATCTCTGCCCGATCCTTGCATGGGAATCAGCACCGGCCACATTAAAATACCGCAGGGCTGCGTATCTGAGCTTTCCGATACGACTCAGGTCCCGCAACACCTGCTCAACCATGCATTTTGACGCTCCGTAAGGATTAATGGGCAGAAGCGGGGCCTCCTCTTCAACGGGGACCCGGTCCGGGATCCCATAGACAGCTGCGGTTGAAGAAAAGATGAATGTATCTACGTCGTGCCTGATGCAGGACTCAATAAGATTCAGGGCATTGACGAAATTGTTTCGGTAATACTTCGCCGGTTCCCTGACAGACTCATCAACCACGATATATGCAGCAAAATGGACAACCGCATCGAATTTCTCCACACGCAAAAGCTCATCAAGGATTCCTCTGTCGGCCAGATCAGCCTCGACCAGCCTGCCATGCAGCACCGATTCCCGGACCCCTGTCGAGAGGTTATCGAGGACAACCACATCGTGCCCCTTCTCCCCAAGCGTCCTGACCATATGGCTGCCGATATAACCTGCTCCGCCGGTGACAAGTATTTTCATAAGACTGGCTCAGCCCTCCCGTGTAAAACGTATCGCTACTTTACCATGAATACAAGGCCGATTTCCTGCCCGGCTGCCCATGAAATTTGAAAAAATTGCTTTTTGAAGCGCCTTTTTTTTATGCTAAAAGAAATCAAATTACGGAGGTCACTATGTTAAAAATTTCTGATAATGCAGCTGAAAAGGCGAAGGAGATACTGAAGGCTGAAGGCAAAGAAGGCTGGGGTCTGAGAATATTTGTCCAGGGCGGAGGCTGCTGCGGCCCGAGCTACGGCATGGATATCGACGAACTCGCAGCTGCCGGAGACCAGACGGTCGAGAAAAACGGACTGAAGGTCTTTGTCAATGACGAAACCTTTGCAAGCCTTACCGATAAGGAGATCGACTTCATCAAGACCGAACAGGGTGAAGGCTTTGTCATCAACAATCTTGGCGGGGCGGCACCGTCATGCGGCTCAGGCTGCGGTTCCGGCTGCGGCAGCAGCAGCTGCGACTAACAAACTTTCAATGTTTCCGTATCAGAGACCAAGAAGGCTCAGAAAGAACGCTACGATCCGGAGGATGGTGAGGGAAACCTCACTTTCTCCGGATAATTTCATTTACCCGCTTTTTATTACCTACGGCAAAAATGTCCGCAAGGAAATTAAGTCCATGCCAGGCTGCTATCAGGAGTCTGTAGACATGGCGGTCAAACATGCGAAAGAGGTTTTTTCCCTCGGCATCCCGGCAATCATCCTCTTCGGCATCCCTGAACATAAGGATGAGACCGGTTCCGGGGCCTTTGACCCCCAGGGCGAGGTGCAGAAGGCCATCAAGGCGATTAAAAATAAGGTGCCCGAGCTGTATGTCATTACTGATGTCTGCCTGTGCGAATATACAAGCCACGGCCATTGCGGCGTTGTGCATAACGGTGATGTCCAGAACGACCCTACCCTTGAGCTTCTCGCACGGGAAGCGGTCTCTCATGCAGAGGCAGGCGCAGATATGGTCGCACCGTCAGACATGATGGACAACCGGGTGGAAGCGATCAGACTCGCCCTTGACGGGGAGGGTTTTTCCGAACTCCCGATCATGAGTTATGCGGCAAAGTATGCCTCTGCCTTTTATGGACCTTTCAGGGAGGCTGCAGAATCAACGCCACAATTTGGGGACCGCCGCTCTTACCAGATGGACCCTGCAAACAGACGGGAGGCGCTTAAGGAAGTCGTCCTCGATATTGAAGAAGGCGCGGACATCGTGATGGTGAAGCCCGCCATGACCTATCTTGATATTATTTCAGACATACGGGAAAGTTTTGACCTGCCGGTAGCGGCCTACAATGTGAGCGGCGAATACTCCTGCATCAAGGCCGCTGCAAAGCTGGGGTGGATTGACGAAGAGCGCGCCATGATGGAACTGCTCACCTCGATAAAGCGGGCAGGCGCTGATTTGATCCTCACGTATTTCGCCAAAGACGCTGCAAAGGTGCTCAACCGATAAGAGTCAGGCTGGCCGGGTCTTAATGCTGCCTGTCCAGCATCTCCCGTATTTTGTTCAGAAGATCATGCGGCGTGACCGGTTTTGAGATAAAATCCATCTTTTCTTCCAGAACACCTTTTGTATTTATCACATCCGCGGTATACCCGCTGCTGAAGAGAACATCCATGTCTGGTCTATTCTTTTTAATCACATCACAGACCTCTTTCCCGTTCCTTTTCGGCATGATTACATCGAGCATCACAAGCTGAATTATATCCTGGTTCTCAGTGAACTTATGTATCGCGTCCTCTCCGTCCACAGCCAATATAACTGTATAGCCGAAGCCTTCAAGCACATTTCTGATGAGGCCTCTCACCTCTTCGTTGTCCTCTGCAACCAGTATCGTCTCCTTTCCTCCCTTCGGCAGCGTCGCTGATGCAGTTTCCGCTTCTTCATGTTTTGTCCCGCACAGCGGCAGGTATATCCGAAACGTAGTCCCCTTGCCCAATTCGCTGTAGACGCTAATATGCCCATTATGCTGTTTGATGATTCCATAGGCCATCGAAAGTCCAAGTCCGGTACCCTTTCCAACCTCCTTGGTAGTAAAGAACGGATCAAAAATCTTCTGCCGTGTCTCTTCGTCCATGCCCTCGCCGGTATCAGTCACTGACACAAGCGCATACAGGCCCGGCGTCTCGATAATGTTAGCCGCAATGTAGTCCCCGCCCAGCTGCACGGTTTCCGTGCCGATAGAAAGGTGGCCTCCGTCAGGCATTGCATCACGGGCATTCGTACAGAGATTCATCAGTACCTGCCCGATCTGACTCGGATCCACAACAACCATAAGATCCCTGTCTGCGAGATTGGTAATAAAATCAATGTCCTCACCAATAAGCCTGCGCAGGAGCTTCTCCATGCCCGTTATGAGCTGATTGAGTTCTATCTGCTTGGGACTTATTACCTGTTTGCGGCTGAAGGCAAGAAGCTGTTTTGTCAGGTCGGACGATTTTTCTGATGAATTGAGGATCTCCGCGACATACGATTTTAGCGGGCTGTTCTTCTCCATACGCATATCCAGAAGGCTGGCGTACCCAATTATTGCCTGGAGCATGTTATTGAAATCATGGGCTATGCCGCCTGCAAGATGGCCTATCGCCTCCATCTTCTGTGCCTGCAGCAACTGGGCCTCGAGCTTCTGTTTCTCCTGTTCAGACTGGCGTCTTTCCGAAATATCCCGCGCAAGCCCCATCACAAAACGGTAGCCGCTAAACTCGATAATACCAAAGCTCATCTCTACCGGGAAATCCAAACCGTTATTTCTGCGATGTCGCGTCTCTACGGTCAGTGACATAAGGGGCTGCAGCCCGTGCCATGGCAACCGGTCAGCAAGCTCACCCTCCATCCCTGCATCTATGTCGCTGATGGTCATGCCACAGAGGAGTTCATCGCGCGTATAGCCAAGATCAGTGCATGCTTTCTGATTGACGTCGATAATAACCCCGGCGGTATCGAAGAGATAGAAGGCGTCAACAGCCTGATCAAGCAGCGCATGAAACCGGTTCTCACTTTCTGTTAACTCCTCATTTCTCTTTGCAATCTGGGAAATCATGGCATTAAATGCGTCAACAAGCTGACCCACCTCATCATTGCCCTGCTTCGGCGTCCTAAAAGAAAAATCCTGCTCACGGCTGATTCTGTCAGTCGCTGAGGCAAGGGCCAGAATCGGCCCCGAAATCAGCTTTTGCATGGGTGCAGCCAGGACTAAAGCAGCGATCATCGAAAGAGAGACTGCAAGAAACGCGGCGAGGACAGCGAACAGCCTCATGCGGTTTATGCTGCTCATATTATCATAGACCGTGAGTGTCCCGATGACATTATTTCCCAGACTGATATCCTCGCGAACCATCATATACCCGGATACGAAACCGCCGCTTTTTATGGCATCAGGAGGCTTGCCGTACGAAGCAAATCTATTTCCTTTCATGTCTGAAATAACGGCATAGACCACCGAGGGCCTGGCAGAAAGCGAAGATATCAGATGATCGGCCTCTTCAGGAAGCCTGAAGGCAAGCGAGGCCTGGCAGTTACTGGCCAGCACTTCCGCAAGTCCCGAAAGGGACTTTTCATACGACGACCTGAAATGGGTTACCATCATAATATAAAAAACAATACTGGCAAGCATAACGGCGACTGCGCTGGCTCCCATTATCATCAACGTGAGTTTTTTTCTGATCGTCATATCCCGGAACATCAGGCCTGCCGCGATCTTTCGGATAGGGGAAACCGTTTTCATATCAGTCCAACACCTTGACCGCAATGCTGAGCAATTGTGCATTGAGACGCAGTCCGGCCCTGTCTGCAGCAGGCCGGTTGATCATCCAGCGGACCTTATCCCCGCTCTGCACCATCGCTATCATACCGCCTGAAGCAAGGAAGTTCTCGTGTTCAGACACCGTAAGAACCGGAGCATCCTTAAGACCAGATATAATCTTCCTGAAATTTCTTCTTTCTGATGCGCTCACAAAAAGCAGATGGCATGAGCCAAGATCCATATCTTCCTGATACACTCCGTAGTAGATGATCCTTACCGGCTTCATTCCGCTCGTTCGGACATCAGCCTGCAGGTCCTCCAGGGCATCGCCAAACGGAGATTCACCAACAACGCCGATCACCATAGCACCGTCTTTTGAAAGCATGCGCTTTGATTGGGGCCACTGGACAAACTGCAGAAAGTTATAAAGATATACGGCCTTCAGCTCGTATTCCTTCACTACCTGCTGCTGTGCATAGCTGACCTTCTGCAGCGGTACAGCCCAGACAAACGAAAACAGTGAGATCAGGAAAACGAAAAGTATTGCAAGCCGGCCAAACTGCACATATCCCGCCCTGGCAGCACGGTCCTCAGGACAGGGCAGAGACACCTTATCCGTAATCAGCAGATTTCTCTCAGGTGAACGCATCAGAAATGATATCTCAGTTCAGCCCAGAAGCTGCGGTGCTCCAACGGGAAGTCGTTCGGAATTACGGCAGGAGAAGGTTCTCTGTTATCAGAATCAAAGAGATTGCGAACTGCAATCGAGAAGTCCCAATGTTTTGCAATATTCTTTTTCTGCAGGGTCATATTAACCAGGTCGTATGCCTTGAGGTCAGAACGGATATCACCGACAGCTCTGTGCCTGCTGCCAATCCAGAAATACTGTCCATCCAAAGACCAGTCAGGCATAAATTTCCAATGAGCATTAACGTAAAATTTCGCTGCAGGAACATCGGGAACAATTGCATCTGCTGTTTCATCAAATGAACGCTGATACGAATAGTTGGCGCGGAAACGGAGCTCGTTGGTCGCCTGCCATTCGGCCTCAATCTCGACTCCCTGCCCCTTCTGATCACGGGCATTCTGCGCCGTCTTTGAAGCCGCTGGCGCAGGATCAGACACATAATCTATCAGTCCGTTGATCCGGTATTTAAAGAGATTCAGACCCAGTCTCATACGCTTGGTAGGGCGGTAATCAAAGGCAAACTCGTACATATCTATAGTTTCCGGTTCGAGATTTGTATTGCCGAGTACCGCCGGATTATTCTGATTGTACAGTTCGGAAAATGCCGGTGCCCTGAATGCCCTGCCATACATAAGCTTGGCAGTCAGCTCAGGAGTTGCGCTCCATACAACTGCAATCCTCGGGTTAACTGCGCTTCCAAAGTCAGAATAACGGTCATATCTGACCCCCGTGGTTAGCTCCCAGCCTTTTGCAAAAGACCATTCGTCCTGAATTCCAGCATAAAACATGCTGCGGTGCTGGTCCTTCATATATACATAAGGCGTGTCAGAAATATCGACAAGGGACCCAAACTGGACCGGCACGCCAAGTCCGTAATTCTTGTGCTGAAAGGTATCCGTCGTGTAATAGTTCGTCCCTAACGACAGCCTGACCCTGTGATTAATAAACCCGCGATAGTCAGCTCCCAGCTCAAGACCGCTGTTCAATTCAGTGCCTCCTGGCATTCCAATCATCCTGCGAATATGTTCAGGCAAGAAGAAGAACGTATTTTCGAAACGTCCGAATGTGCCGTTCACCGTTGCCGTCAAGTCAAAGTCCGGCAGAAGATCCTTTTCCTTATAACTCAGCGAACCAAGTAACAAAAAATTATCGGTATTGCTCTTCCCATCATTCAGAACACCACTAATACCGGCGCCGAGGCCATTATCGATCATCCAGCTGTTATAAAGCCGGAAGGTGAATTTTCCCTTCCGCGCCGACATGCCTGCGTTAAAAGTTTCATGGTGGGTGTCAATAGGCCCCGGTGTCAGAGACGGCGGTCCACTGCCAAGCGCATCCTTTTCTATGATCCGTCTATGGTCACCATCTCCTTTGGCGTATTCGGCGCTGAACGCGACATCCCAACCATTATATGTTCCGCCGTGCTGGGCCCATACATCATAACTGCCGAAAGATCCCCCTCGTATACCCATGTTCATGCCGTTAATCTCATTGCCTTCTTTTGTAATAATGTTGATAGCGCCTGCAAAGGCATCAGCCCCGAGCACAGCAGAGCCCGGTCCCCGGATTATCTCTATCCGCGATATCATCGACACAGGCATTCTCAAGACAAAAGGTTTAGCTCCATTAGAGTTAATCTTTAAAGGCTGCCCGTCAATCAGCAGGAGCACCTGAGGATTAAGCTGAGTATAAATACCGCGAATGGACCATATGGACGAAAAAATATTGCCGCTGCCAGGCTGCACATGAAGGCCGGGAACGGTTTCAAGCACCTCATCCAGAGTTGTTGCGCCCATATCTTCGATATCCTGAGAGGTAATGACCGTTGCCACAGAAGGCGCGAGTTTTAAGGGTTTGAGAGTACCCGTGGCAATGGCAACATCAAGCTCAATCAACTCTGCAAGGCCTTTTGTAAGGAGTGACGACATGGCTACCCGTTGTCCGGAGGGCTCCGCTGCCAAACCCGTGGCAGGAGCAACGAACACAATTGAGAGAATAAGGATCAGGCTGAAGAAATTCTTTTGCAGCGGTATGGTTATTCCTGACATAGTTATTTAATCATCCTTAAATTATATAAATAATTTTTCGATAAGCGAATGCACATCTGTCATAATTCCGGCTTGTCCGGTCTCCTCAGCGACTTGCTCGGGCAAGAACTTTCCTGGTATTCATAGCACGGCCAATAAGACCGCTCATTTCAGGAGAGTTTAATTATAGCATTGTTTGAGAGCCCTTCAAAAGTTATACCGCAGTTCGGCCCATACGCTGCGGCTTTCCATCGGGTAATCATTCGGCACTGCAACAGGAGCCGGTTCGCGTGCGTCTTTATCAAAGAGATTGCGAACTGCAAGGGCAAAGTCCCAATGCTGCATTATGTTCTTTTTCCGCAGTGTCATATTGACGATGTCATAATCTTTGATATCCGTCCGCGTATCACCGGTTGCCCTGTGTCTGCCGCTTACCCATAAATACTGGCCGTCCAGTGACCACTCAGGCATGAACTTCCAGTGAGCATTGACGTAGAGCTTAGTATCCGGCACATCTGCTACAACAACCCCTGTTTTTGTATCAGTTGCACGCTGATATGAAAAATTGGCTCTGAACCTCAGGGTGTCGGTTGCCAACCACTCGGTCTCTACCTCAAAACCCCGTCCCTTCTGGTCGCGGGCATTCTGCGCAGTCTTTGTCGTAGCCGGCGCGGGGTCAGCAGTATAGTCAATCAAACCGCCTATACGGTATTCGAAAAGATTCAGGCCGAGACGCAAGTTTTTGGTCAGGTGATAATCAAAGGCAAGCTCGCAGGTATCGATCGTCTCGGCGTCAAGATTGATATTGCCGATGGTGGCCGGGTTATTCTGCTGGTGCATCTCTCCGAATGTCGGAGGCCTGAAGGCCCGTCCGTAGAGCAGTTTCGTCACCAGTTCAGGCGTTGTGTTCCAGACAAGTGCTACTCGCGGACTGATTGCGCTGCCGAAATCGGAATAATCGTCGTACCGTAAACCTGCGGTCAGTTCCCAGTTCTTGGCAAATGACCATTCATCCTGTACCCCAGTATAAAACAGCTTGCGGTGCTGGTCAGGCAGATAGACATACGGCGTGTCGGAGATGTCTACAAGCGGCCCGAACTGCACAGGGATGCCAGGCCCATAGTTTTTTTTCTGAAAAGTGTCGATATTGTAATTGCTCATACCGAAGAAAAGCCTGATCCTGTGCTCATGGAATCTTCTGTAATCACCGGCAAACTCAATACTGCCATTCAAATCTTTTCCTCCCGGCTGGCCAATGGCATTTCTGTAATCAGTAGGGAAAAAATAGAAGGTGTTCCTTGACCAAGCTGATGAACCACTGATTTTGGCTATGAAATCAAAATCACTCAAAAGGTCCTTTTCAACATACGTTAGAGAGCTCAGCAGGGAGTAACCATCGGACTTGCTCTTACCACCATTAAGAGTGTTGCTTATTCCGGCCCCTATCCCGTTCCCCATCCTCCAGAACCCGCTGAGATTCAGCCTGAATTTGTCCTTTATTACGGTCAGACTCGCATTAAGAGTCTCATAATGCGTATCAAGCGGACCCGGTGCAAAAGAGGGAGGACCGATGCCAAGAGCATCTTTCTCGATAATCCTCTTTTCGTCTCCGTCACCTTTTGAATATTCTGCCCCGAGCGCCACATTCCAGCCATTGTATGAGCCGCCATGCTGCACCCATAGGTCGTAGGCGCCGAAGGAACCTCCCCGAATGCCTGCACTGCTGCCATTTATATCACCGGCTTCTTTAGTGATTATGTTTATCGCTCCGGCAAATGCGTCTGCACCGAGCAGAGCAGAGCCTGGTCCCCGTATTATCTCTATCCTGGCGATCATAGAGACAGGCAGCCTGAGGCTGTGAGGTTTGTTCCCATTATTATTGGTCCTCAGGGGTTGGCCGTCAATCAGAAGGAGCACCTGGGGGTTCAACTGGGAGTAAACTCCGCGTATGGTCCAAATCGAAGAAAATGTATTGGTGGCCGAAGGCTGAACGTGCAGGCCGGGCACGCTTTCCAATGCCTCATCCAGTGTTGCAGCACCCATATCCTCAATATCCTGGGCAGTAATAACAGTTGCTACAGACGGTGCAAGCTTCAGAGGCTTTGACGTTCCTGTGGCAAGCGATACCTCAAGCTCTACCAGTTCTGCAAGGCCCTTTTTCAGAAGCGAAGACATCCCTAATGGCTCAGGAGAGGCAGCGCCCCAGGTCAAAACAGGGAGAAATAAAAGAACTGCCACAGTGAAGCAAAGAGTCTTCCCTGATAAGACCATAATGCGCATTGGCATCGTATGTTTCATCAATCCCCCGCGGATTCACAACATTAAGAAGTTAAGCTGCTATTGCCGGATTATATCATACCTATAAAGGGAACTCATATCTTCACAAACACCGGGGGAAAACTGCATCGCTGCCAAAGAAATAGACCGCAGGGAGTGCCCTCTAAATCCATACAACTTTATTGAAATCTGTCATGCCCTCGACTATATGATTTGTCGTTCCACGATAACCGACCTTAAGCTCTGATTCAAGGTCATAGTATTTGAGACAGGTGCCGCAGGAAAATATTTCTACCCCCATCTCTGCCAGGTCTTTCAGCACCGGGATGATCTCCTCATTTATCGTAGTCAGTTTTACTCCGGCGTTCAGAAAGAAGATCGTGTGAGGTATCTCCCTGGTCACCTTCATTGTCTCGAAAAACCCTTTGACCAGCATTTTGCCGAGTAATTCTTCCTTGCCGAGGGTATCACTGCCAACGATCAGCATGAGAGACTTATCGGTCTCCTGTCTTTCTTCCAACCTCTTGTCTGCTGAATCCGTTCTGCCGTCATAGCCCTTCACAATCTTTACACGCCATTGATCCGGTTCCTTGACCGTCTCGGAAAAGAATCCTCTTCTTTTTGCAAACCATTCAAGATTTCCGGCAGACCCTTCATTGTCCACGAGAATTTCGACGATCCCCGCGTCCATTCCGCTTAACGCTTCCTCTGCCAGCATTACCGGCTTTGGACAGCCAACTCCTTTTGCATCAATAATCATATGAACACCTCCCTGGAGACGATTATACCTGACTCATCGCTCAAAGGTGTCGATACGTTTGCAATCCGCTGCCTGAGAAACAAGAGTAATAAGAACCAATAAAAGATAGCCGATTATTTTCCTGCTCATGCTTTTCATTGCTGCTCCTTTTCATCCGGTTACTATGAGTTCAGTTTTCGTCAGTAATCAGACGGTATATAGTTAGTGGAGGGGAGTAGTGCGAATCGAACACACAATAGCCATTGTATGACTATAACGCTGGTTTTGCAGACCAGGTGGGGACCATCCCCTTACCCCCCATGTAGACGTTCCATCGTCGCTTACTTTGCTATATATTATTACTATAAGTAAAATAGATATTACCTATGTAAAATGGAACAACCATAAGAACAGGAGAAGGATCATGATTCTTGATGTAATAATTGATAACGAGTCTTTATCTATAGATATCGAAGACCCCTTCCATCCGGACATCAATGCGCTATTCTTTCGGATCGAACAATTTGTCCATACAAAGGGTACCGACATTTCCAGTCTGGATATAAAAGAGCTTATCCTCAGAATGATCAAGGGGACGGCTGGATGTGAACGGGGATGTCCGGCAGATGCAAAAGGCATCGTATCACAAGGGTTTGAAGGGTTTGCTCTGGAGTATATTGAAGGCGGCATCCTCTCGGCAGATGCCTTGCTCTGCGATGGTCGCAGTCTGGCCCTCAAAATGTTCCCCGATTTCTGAAGGCCGGATCTGATAGCCCGGATGAAACGGGTTATTTCAGCAGATGGATTCCACCCGTCGGGTTCCTGGCAACAGGCTGCCTGGGTCTGTCAGACAGCCGTTACCGCTGAAGCTGATTTGAGATATTCGAGAAATACGCTGTACAGAAAGGGAAGGCTTCTTTTCTTATGCGTAAGGGCGTAAAACCGCCGTTTCATTTCGAGGCCTGCAATGGCAACCTCCCTCAGTGTCTGGTGCTTCAGCTCCTCCTGTAGGGCATAACGGGAAAGTATCGAGAGACCCATCCCGGCCTTCACTGCCTGCTTCACCGCATCGGTTGAGCTGAAATATCCGGCGACATTGAGTTCATCAATTGAAATACCCTTATCCTCAAGACACCTTTCCATCTCTTTTCGCGTCCCTGATCCTTCCTCCCGTAATACCATAGGGAAATCGATCAGAGACCTCAGAGGCATGATCTTCCTGTGAGAAAACGAGGGTGCGGCAACAACAATCAGCTCGTCATCAAGGAGTACATGCGCAGTAAGTTCCTTATGCGAGCTTTTTGTTCCGACAATGCCGAGGATCAGCTCGTGGGCCAGCATCTTCTCCATGATCTCTCCGGAGTCTGCAACAATGACCTGAAAGAAGGCAGAGGGATACTCTTTTCGGAAGCCTGCAATGACTGGCGGCAGGAGATACGTCCCGGGGATGGTACTCGCACCGATCACCAGTTCACCGGCGATCTCCTTTTTCACGTTTCCTACCGCTTCCCTGAGATGTGTAATTCGTTCAACAATTTCAGAGGCGTGAATAAAAAGCACCCCGGCCTCTTTGGTAGGCCTGATCGTTCTGCCAAGGCGGTCAAAGAGAATACATCCCAACTCGTCCTCGAGAGATCTGATATGGTCGCTGACCGTTGGCTGAGAGAGGTGGAGCTCTTCCGATGCCCTGGTGAAGCTTCTGTGTTTGAATACTGACAGGAAAACTCTGAGCTGATGTATATCCATCAAAGTCATTTTACCATATCGCAAATAGTCTCTTTATATTCTTCAGTTCCTTCTTTACCGTATCCGCCTTCTCAAGGGCATAATCCTGATAGGTCTTGACTACCAGTCCCTTTTTTGTCTCGATGATCTTGACTGCCCCATCCTGATCCGTCCTGTAGATGCGTGCTCCTGACAAGGCATCGAGCATCTCAGGCCGCGGATGTCCGAAAGCGTTGTCCCTTCCTGCTGATATAACGGCAATCGAGGGCGATATCGCAAAGAGAACGTTCTCATGAACAGACGACCTCCCCCCATGATGGGGGACCTTCAGGACATCGCTTCTGAGCCGTATGCCGAGATTTGAGAGATCTTCCTCTGCCTCCTCCTCAACATCTCCGGCAAAGAGGATAGAAGAGATCTTGCCGTTAAGTTTAAGGACCATCGAGGAATTGTTATCTTCAACAAAATCATTTCCTTCCAGCGTGTAAAATTCAGGATATGGATGAAGCACCTCAATCCTGTAGTTCTTGCCCTCCGCAATATCTCCCCGCTCAAGAGTTTGGTGCTTCGCAGACAGGATCGTATCGTCAGGGTACTCAATGCGACCGCTGTCCCAAAGCTCCTTTACCGTGAACTGCTTCAAAATGCGCTCCATGCCGCCCGTATGGTCAGGATGGGAATGGGTAATGACAAGGGCATCGACGTTTCTTTTGCCGATATAGTTGAGGAAATGCGCCGTTTCATATCCGCTTCTGCCGGTATCCACTACCATCACCTTCCCGTCAGGAAGTTCTGCAACAGCGGAATCTCCCTGCCCCACGTCGATGAAGGTTACGCTGAGATCCTTCGTTGAAAATACACTGATTATCAGATAAAGCAGAAATGGCAGGAAAGGCAGCAGAAGCAAACGCTTCCTTCTCCCCCAGGCGAGATAACAGAAAAACCCGGCATAGAAGAAGACGACCAGTGCCAGGGGAAATGCAGGTATCTTTATATCAGCAAACGGTATCTTCGCCATCAGCCTCACAAGCCGGAGAGAAAGATCCGTTGTCAGACCGACCAGAGGTGCAAAGATATAATAGCCGGTGAGCAGATACGCAAATGACGAGACAAGGGCCAGGGGCAGGACAACAAATCCGATCAGCGGGGCAGCGATCAGATTCGAAAGAGGGGAGATAAGAGAAACATAATGGAAGTGATATGCCACAAGCGGCGCCGTACCCGCCGTAGCGGTCAGCGTCAGTTTCAGGGAACTTTTGGCAAATTCCAGAAGCTTATTCGCAGCAGCGATCTCTTGCGGCCTGTCAGTTTCCCCCGTGCGCTGCACAGCAAACCCGATACATAAAACTGCGATGAATGAAAGCTGGAAGGTCAGTGTCATAATGACTGCCGGGTCCCAAAGAACAATCGCAAAGGCTGCGAGAAGGACTGTATTGAGCCAAAATCCCTTTCTGCCTATCAGAAGACCGAGGAGAAAAAGACTGATCATCACAAAGGACCTGACCGCTGGGACACTCCCTCCTGAAATGCCCAGATAGAGCACCATGAGCGGAAGACAGATCACTGCGGCAACCTGTCTCGGGCTCACGGACAAGGTCAACCGCTGAAAAACAGTATATGGCAGCCTCCTGATCAGAAACAGGCAAAGGGTAAAGATAACGACTGACAAAAGGCCGAAGTGAGTGCCTGAAATACTGAGGATATGGGCAAGACCTGTTGCATTGAAGGCATTCTTCTGATCTTCATCAAAATGAACCTCTCCAATAGTTACTGCCGAAATAAAATCAGCACTATCCTTGTCGAAACGCCCCATAAGGTAATCATGCAGGGAAGCCCGCGACCGTTCGAAGATATTCCCGAAAACACTTTTGCCTTCTTCCTGCCCCATAACCCCGATAACGCGTGCAGCGAGAGAAACCCTTCCGTTGCTGCCGGGGTTCAGGCGGCTTCTGTCCTTTCGCGTTTCAACAAGAAGCTCATAGGTATCGTCCGTATCGAACTCGTCATCGGCACGAAGCCTGATCGTCTCACCCTCCAGGGACCCGATCTCCTGGCCTGTCTCTCCATCAACGGCCTGTTCGACCACAAAGTTCTGCATGGCAGGAGCAGATGGAGGTGCTGCGCTCCCGGGAAGAAATCTGCCTGTTATCTCCATTTTCCTGTTCCAGGGCTGCGGTACCTGTTCCGCAAGAGGCGCTCTGAATTGCGCATAGACGATACCCATGACGACAATAATGATCCATATGCTTTTTTTCTCTTTGATAAGCCAGGCAGCAGAGCCAAGAAAAAAAAGAATACTGCAGAAGAAAAAATACCGGGAGATGAAAAACAGGATCGTGCCGGAAAGAAAACTCAGCAGGAAGGGCATCAGGCCATCTTTTCTTTGATTACCTTTGCAATGTTGCTGCCAAGCCTTTGGATCTCCTTCAGGCTCTCACCTTCAAGCATGACGCGTATCTTGGGCTCAGTGCCCGAGGCCCTGACAAGCACCCTGCCTTTGCCTGCCAGAGTTTCCTCAGCCTGCTGCACCGCACGTACTACAGCGGGAACGGAGCGGAAATCGTGCCTCTTTTCGATCTCAACATTGATCAGCACCTGAGGGAAAAGTTTTACGGGCGATGCCAGTTTCGAAAGCGGCAGATCTCTCGCCTTCATCAAATCCAGCACCTGGACAGCGGTGATCGGACCGTCACCGGTCGTATTGTGATCGAGAAAGATAATATGGCCCGACTGCTCACCGCCGAAATTATAGTCACCATCCCGCATCTTCTCCACAACATAACGGTCGCCGACCTTTGTCCTGACAAGACTGATATCCTGTTTCTTCAGAAAGATCTCAAGGCCGATATTGCTCATGACCGTTGCAACAACCGTGTTTCTTCTGAGGCCTCCCTGGGCAGCCATCTCGGCAGCACACATGCCCATAATCTGGTCGCCGTCAACGAGCCTGCCCTTTTCGTCGCAGAGAAGCACCCGGTCTGCGTCACCGTCGTGGGCAATGCCGATATCGGCCTTGTTCTTTATTACAGCCTTTACCAGATCGTTCGTATACAGGGAGCCGCAGTTGTCGTTAATATTTGTGCCGTTTGGGTGGTCGTGAATCGATATCACTTCGGCGCCCAGTTCGCGCAGAAGCCAGGGGGTCGTCTTGTATGCAGAACCGTTGGCGCAGTCCACAACCACTTTCATGCCTTCCAGCGTGACCCCTTTTCTCAGCGTTGACTTGATGTATTCGATATATCTCCCGGTTGCATCATCGAGTCTGAAGGCCTTGCCGACGTGTTCACCCTTTGCCCGGTACCGCTCAAGGCCGTCATCTTTCACCATGGCCTCGATCCTGGCCTCAAGGGAATCGGGAAGCTTGAACCCATTGTAGGAGAAAAACTTTATACCGTTGTCATAAAAAGGATTATGCGATGCAGAGATCACTACGCCTGCATCGATCCGGAGGGCACGCGTCAGGAATGCTATGCCCGGCGTCGGAAGCGGGCCTACAAGCGTCACATTCATGCCCATGGAGCAGATGCCGGAGGTAAGAGCGCTTTCGATCATATAACCGGAAAGCCGTGTATCCTTGCCGATGAGGACCATGTTCCTGCCGTGGTGCTCCTTCTTCAGCACAATCGCGGCTGCCATGCCAACCCTCAGGGCTATCTCAGGAGTTATGGGATATTTGTTCACCTTGCCCCGCATGCCGTCAGTGCCGAACAGCTTCATCTCTTTTTCTCCGCAACGGTTATCTTCACTTTCACTTTCGAAATATCGGGTTTTACGTTCGTCCCTGACGTATCAAGATCAAGTTCTTCAGTCCTGGTGCCCGAAATATGCGACATGTCAAACGGTTCAGTCCTGACCATATCGATTTTTCTCAACTCTGACTTCAGTCCTTTAATAACCGCAACCCGCGGTTCAACAATAATCGTAGTTACCACCCCCTTCTCAGGCAGGCCCAATAACTGCGGCCGGACAGGGACAGTCTTTTGCGCTATCTCTTCCAGCTTTACCCTTACGGAAGGAGGAGCGACATTCGTCACGGTCATGGCAAAGGGGAGTTTCACGTCTTCTTTATTTACCGGATAGACCGCCTCGCCGGGCTTTGCCCTGCCCAAATCCAGAAAAACCCTGAGGTCAGAGGCGTTGAGATTCTTCATGAAGCGCTCCTGACCTCGTATGGTGAGCGTTACCGCCTTGGCAGTGCTGCCGGCAATGCCGAGTTCAGCAGGGATATCCTTGAACTCAAGCGGCGCCTCAAGCGATATTTCAGACTGTCCCTGGGATGTGACAAAAAACCAGAGGAAGACGGCTATCAGCACCGCCGAAACTTTAAGCCCTATATTCTCAAAAATACGATGTTTCACTTCTTGGCCTTTTTGCTCGCAAATATATCCGTCAGCATATCTCTCAGCGTCCCCATATCAAGTCTGCCTTCTATCTTGCCGTCCAGAACAATGGAGATCTGACCGGTCTCCTCGGACACAATGACCGCCACCGCATCCGTATCTTCCGTAAGACCGATACCGGCCCTGTGGCGTGTGCCAAAGGACTTGCTTACTTCAGCGCTCAGGGTAATCGGCAGAAAACATCCGGCCGCAGCAATCCTGTTGCCTTTGATGATAACAGCGCCGTCATGGATCGGCGACGACGGATGAAAAATGCTCAGAAGAAGCTCCCGGGAGACCTTGGCATCAAGGGGCGTGCCGACTTCAATGAAGTCCTTGAGGCTCGTCTCCCGCTCGATGACAATAAGTGCGCCGATCTTTTTGTTTGCAAGCGAAACCGCAGCCCTGACAATCTCCTCATGGGAACGCAGCTCCTCGGCAGTGGTAAATGAGGTCAGAAATTGCGTTTCACCCATATGGGCCAGAGCCTTGCGTATCTCCGGCTGAAACAGGACGATGATGGCCAGGACGATCTGTGCCCAGAAGCTCTGGACGAGCCAGTCTATGGTAAACAGCTCAAGATGGCGGGAGGCAATGGAAGCAACGAGCAGAACACCGAGCCCAAGCAGCATCTGGACAGCCTTTGTCCCCTTGATGATCAGGAGAAGGCGATAGAGGATCATTGACATCACAAGGATGTCAAGGATGTCAAGAATCCAGCGATGCTGTCTCAGGAGTTCAATCATTGTATAAAAGAGCCTGCCTCTGCGATGAAGATGGCATATTATATATTATGCCCTGCATAAAATTACAGAAGGGCGGCCGGTGTGATGCATAAATCCCTGTCCTGCTGGAGTAATAAGGGATAAAGCATCCACACATTTGACAAGACAGGAAACAATAAGGTATTTTATAGGTCTGACGCGGGGCGGAGGAGCCTGGTAGCTCGTCGGGCTCATAACCCGAAGGTCAGAGGTTCAAATCCTCTCCCCGCCACCAATTAAAATCAAGGGTCTGCAGAAATGCAGGCCTTTTTTTTGTATGCAAAGCCTTTTGCAGCGGGCTGCGTCTTTAAAACTTTCCTGTCAGTGAGTCGCTACGGCCGCGTTATCACTATTGCAGGTTATAGATAAAAGCATTTTTTGTCGTATGGCATGTATCAACCTGTCCATCGGACGATCAAGGAATCTAACGCGCCGGCCCCTTTGCTGCCGGACATACGGTAAGCCGGTTTTTCCCTGCAGCCTTGCTGGCGTACATCGCTTCATCTGCCTTGAGCATAACCGCCCTGACATCTTCTCCGTCTTTGGGAAATGACGCTATGCCGGCCGAGATAGTCGAGGAAAGCTCCTTCCCGTGATATAAAAGCGGGGTGTCGGCAAACGATCTGACGATCCTTTCGACCGCTACGCATGCCAGGTCTGCTGACGTTTCGCTGAAGAGAATAATGAACTCGTCTCCTCCGTAGCGGGCAACAATGTCTGTGGCACGAACATTCCTGCCGATCATATCCCCCATATGCCGTATCAGCTCAGTACCGGCCATATGCCCGTTGGCGTCATTGATCTTCTTCAGGTTGTCGGCATCGAGCATGCATACTGAAAACTCCCGGTTGTACCTTTTGGCAAGGGCTTCCTGGGTTTTTGCGAGGCCCGCAAAACTCCGCATATTATTGAAGCCTGTTATTTCGTCCGTCATGGAAAGCCGCTCTACTTCTTTGCGCGCGTGCTCGGTCTCGCCTGCGAGCATCGCACCCAGATGTGCTATCAGCATGAACGGAAACAGCTGAAGAAGACTTTCCAAAATACTGCTCCTGCCCAAAAAAGCAACGTTCTCCTGAACTGCAAGATAGGTATAGGAGGTGACGGTAAGTGCCGCCATTAAATAGGTTACCCTCTTTCCCTGCGTCAGTGCTGCAGCCATCAGCCCGAGATACAGCAGTGAAATAAAGGGACTGGCGGTCATGCCCGTAAACCAGCTGACCGCAATGGTAAAGAGGAGAAATATGATCAGGTCGATAAAAGTCTTGGCCCTTCCGTAAAATCCATGGCGAAGACTGTACCGGGCAAGGGCATTATAGATGAACAGAAGGATGCAGATAACTGCCAGGGGAAAGCTGCTGGAATCATCGCGGCTCAGCAGTTTGATATCAAGTGCAACGATAGCGATCAGGAGCCAGGCAATGTTCCCGATAATCCTGTCATACCCTTTATACCGAAGAGTATCTGATGGCAGATTTTCAATGCCTGCGGTCGTTTGATCCAAACATGCCTCCTTAGATAACGATCCGGAAACACAAGGACAGAGCACCTACTCTATCTTCATCGTAACCAGGATTGAACTGCCCGTAGAATCAGTAACGGTATACGTCACCGTTGCAGCAACAGAACTTGCCGGCACCTCAGCAGAGAACGTCCCCCCGCTTTGAGATACACTTGCCGGGGAAGGCGGATATGTGCTGTTATCTGACAAAACAGCGTATGGGGGGAACCCACCGGTTATCGTGTATAGTGCAGAGCCGCCGGCGGTCATATTGACCGAGGTCGTAGCCGGCTGGACGTCGAGTTTGCTGTTGACAGTTATATCAACAGAACCGATCGGGGCATTGCTGACAGAAGCCGTAACCGTGCACGTGCCTGCCGGGGGAACCGCTGCTGGGGCCGTAAAATCGGCTGTCGCTGCCCCGGAACTGGTGAGAGAAGATGGACTGACGCTTCCGCAGGACGCAGAGAAATTAACCGCAGTACCATCCGGGACAGGTTCTCCGCTGCTGCCTCTTACATAGGTGGCAATGACTGATTTACTGCCTGCAACGACAGCTGCAGGCGTAGCCGTTATGGAAGAATTCGTAGGAGAGGCAATAAATACGGAAAGTGTCGTCCGGCCTACGGTCACAGAATCAATAACCGCGGTTACCGCGCATTGAGTGTCCGTGGAGACAACGGGCGCCTTAAATGTCGCTTTGGCAACTCCTGCAAGCGTCGTAGAAGACAGCGTGACGGTGCCGCAGGTGGAGGAGTAGAAAACTACGGTGCCGTCAGGCACATAGGTATCCATATTGGTCTTTGCCACGACCGTAATCAATGACTGCGCTCCGACAAAAACATCCTCGGGAGTCGCTGATATGGCTGAGGCGGCGGATGAGACCGTGACAGGGCGGAGATGCAGGAGGAGGGCATTTTTTACAGACCCTTCGGCAGCGGCGATACTGACCGTTGTCGTGACATTTCGAAGGACAGCCGGTGTTACCTTCACCAGCATGAATGCCTCGCCCCTGCTGTCTGTAGTAACGGCAGCTCCCAGAGGGAACGTCACCTCAGTGCTGTCGGAACTGAAGGCGATAGACTTTCCCTGAAGTGCCTGGCCGTCCTTGGCTTTATACACAACCTTAAGGGACACCTGTGTGTCCCGGCTATTTTGAAGAAGGGTAACGTCCTCAGGTTCGTTGAAAATCCCGTTATTATTCTTGTCCGCATACAGACTGATCGTGTCTGTTTTCGTATTCGAATCAGACCCGCATGAAGCAATAAAAAGAAGTGCCAGGACAACTAATATTTTTTTCATTGATTTTCCCCCGCCGCATTTTCAATAATTCTGCTTCAAAATTCCTGTTCCGGCGAACCTTCTGCCCGAACGTTCCTTTTTTAGCACAGGAAGAAAGACAAAGTCAAAAGCGAAATCATGCTCACCTGACTATTTTTCTCACTGCGCTGCCAAGCATCGTCTCCCGGGCTGAAAGAGCGCCATACGGGCATACCTCAATACAGCAGAAACACCGGATACATTTGTCATAATCGAACTTCAAACCTTTGATCAGGGGCTCGATAGCCTTTGCAGGACAGTATCGCCAGCATTCTCCGCAATGTTTGCAGCGTGATGCATCACAGACCGGCCGCTGAACAAGATGCTTTCTCATGAAACCATGAAGCCCCTTTGGCCCAAACACCAGCGGAGACATAGCGGGGAACTGCATCTCCGCAACTGCAGGCAGCTGTCCGTCAATGACTATTTCCCCCGGTACAAGTCCCATGCGTGCCGCCGCTCTGCCGGTAAGAAGCTCCTCATCCCCAATCCCAAGCATCCTGCAGACCACCCTATCAAGCGCCACGGCATCATCACTGGCCATGACGATATCCAGTTCTCTGGGACTTCCGCCCCTCCCCGGGCCCTGACCTTCCATGGCAAGGATGCCGTCAAGGATCGTGATCGCAGGCCTGATTGCTGCATATACGGTGACAAGAAGCTCTGCAAACCTGTCCCTGTCAATGCCGGTCCTGAAATGCCACTCAGGCTTTCTCATCCCGACAATGCAGCCGAACATGTTTTTCACGCCAAGGGTCAGGAGCATCTGGGTATGTGTCTTAAGCTTGGGAAGATTGATAACAATATCAGCATTCATTACATCAGCAGCGATTTCGATCTTCTGAAACGGCGGACCAACCGTCACGAAAACGGATTCCGTAAAGGGCCGGCAGTCAACAGGCAGCCCCTTCAGCGCGGCAGCAATGCCGCTGTCTCTCATAACTTTGTCAAAGGTCCCCATGGCAGGGCTGTCAGATACCTGCGGAAGGCCACCCTGCTCAAGCACATACTCCACAACTGCCCTGATTACCAGGGGATGGGTGATCATGGCCCTTTCGGGTGCAGCAGGAGCAAGAAGATTCGGCTTAATGAGGACACGGCTGTTCTTTCGGATGCCGCCGCGCTCAAGCGAACTGATGAGCTCGAAAAGAAGCGGTTTCAGCGTCTCATAGGTGTACGCCGTCTTCCTGACAAGGACTCTGGCCAAGGGCTGGCTAAACGGTCTTTACCGGCAGCTTTTGTGACAGGCGGACCGTAAACGTAGTGCCTTTGCCCGGCTCGCTCTCCACGTCTATCCTGCCGCCGTGGTCCTGTATGATGCGATAGCTGATCGAAAGGCCAAGGCCGGTCCCCTTCTCCTTCTTGGTCGAAAAGAACGGTTCGAAGATACGATTTCTGACCTCGCTTGAAATACCCTGGCCTGTATCAGAGAAGCTGATCATGATATACTCGCCCATGGTGAACGTCCTGACGGTAATACTGCCGCCCTCAGGCATCGCATGGATGGCATTGGTAATTATGTTCAGGAAGACCTGCTTCAACTGGTCAACATCCCCTGTTGTCATCGGGACGTCGCCGTATTGCTCCGTCACTCTGACCTTGCCCATGCGCGTCTGCGAAGAAGAAAAGACAATAACTTCCCTGACGACGACATTGATATCCACTTCAGTCAGTTGAAGCGGCTTCTTTCGTGCAAACCCCAGCAGCTGTTTTACAATGTCCCTGGCGCGGAGTGACTCCTTCTCGATTATGTCGAGACTCTTCCGTATGGATTCAATGTCATCGTCTTCCCTGGAAAGCTCGGCAAAGCCGATAATGCTGGTAAGAGGATTATTGATCTCGTGGGCAACGTTCGAGGCAAGCTCTCCAATGGCCGCCAGCTTTGCCGATTGAATAAGCTGCTCCTGGGTTTCTCTGAGTTCTGCCATCTTATTTTGGAGATTTCGGTAGAGGTCCGCGTTCTCCATGGCAACTGCCATATGGTTTGCAAGAATAATAAGGATCTTGGCATCCTCATCCGTGAAAGAGCCGTTTTTGCCGGAGACACGTATCGCACCGAGGATCTTTTCCTTGGTCAAAAGCCAGGCAAGCATCATATTCCGCTCCTGTTCCTCTTCCGGAACAAGCGCTCTGAACTGTGCAACATGGCCGGCATCGTTAATGACAACAGGCCGGCCCTCTGATTTCTGATACAGGTCAACGACTTTTTCAAGAGGCATCCGCATTGCCGTCCGTAAACCCTCAGAGACCTGCTGTGCAGAAGCAAATGGCGCAAAGATCTTCTGTTTTTCATCAAAGAGCAGGAGGATCGTCTGGTTCACCTTCAGGATATCGGCGATATTGGAGCAGACTTCCTGGAATGCCTGCTCCATTTCAAATATGTCGTAAAATGAAAGCGTTACCCTGTACAGGCCTGACAGCTGTTCAATGTAATGGTCTGTTTTGTCATGCTCTTCCTGCAGCGCGCTGCTCATGGCATTGAAACTGTTTGCAACCTCGCCGAATTCAGTATTGTCCCTGTACCCGGTCTTATACCCGAGTTTCCCTGAGGCGATCATTCTGGCAGCGTTTACGAGTTCATATACAGGCCGCGTTATCTGCCTGGTGAGCATTACGGCAATAAAAAAAGCCAGCACAAAAGATACGATTAGGGTGACGATCAGGATAAGCCTTGATTTGCTGATGGCATTAAGGGCCTCAATCGTACGGCCCCTCAAGGTCTTGTCCGCAATCGTGGCCATTTCCTGTGTTTTTGAAAGAAGGGAATCTCCAATGCTCACCGCGACCATTTTGAGCCGCTCTATCCTCTCCTCGTTCGCCGTGCTGGTCACCAGATAGCTGATCGCATTCTCATACTGTTCCACCATACTGTGCACATTATTCAACCGGTCGGTCATCTCGGGGTTGTGATGACATTTCAGGCAGTTCCGGATAGACTCATCCATGGCAGTTACATTGTCCACGATCGTGTCCAGTTCCTTGCCGAAGACCGTTCCCGTAGCGTAGAGATTCGACTGTACATTCTGGACATTGATCACAAAGCTCTGCCGTATAATCTCTATCCGGTGAAGGTTGATAACAGACTCGAGGTCCCGGGAAATCCGGTAGGTATAATGCATGGAAAGCCCGGCTCCCAACGTAAACAGTAGAAACAGCAATGAGAGCGAGTATAAAAGACGTTTCTTCATCGGTATTTATACGTCTTCACTATAATGCCGGCCTTCTGCACAACTTCATAAAAAGGCCTGAAATCACTCTTTCTGGCCTCGATAAACATCTGTGCTTCGAGTTTTTTCAGGACCTCTTTCCCCTCGGCATTCCTGTCCATTTCAACAAGGATTGTGCGGATTTGTGAACGGATGGCTGCCGGGAGATCCTTTCTCAGAAAAAGCGTGGCGTCAGGGAATTCACGCGACTTCGCGATGATCGTCAGTTCCTCTTTCATGCCGGGGTCCTTTTTAAGCAGCTGGTTGAAGATTCTGCTCTTGGCAGTCCCGATGTCAGCCCTGCCGTCAAGCACCGCATAAATCGTTGAACCGTGGCTCCCCGTAAAAGAGATATCCGAAAAGAATGTCCGGATATCCTTTACGCCGTGTTCCCTGATAAAGGAAAGGGCATACAGATAGCCGGTAACCGTTACCTTGTCCACAAAGGCTATCCTCCGGCCTTTCATGTCCGCAATGCTCCGGATATTACTGTCCTTTCTGGCAAAGATATAACTCTGTACTGCGGACGTGCCGTCGAGGCTGACAGGATGCACGATCGGTTCAGCATCGAGGTGCTCCATTGCGAGAACTCCGGTAAAAACACCGAAAAAAGCCCCATCCATCCGGCGAGACATAAACCGGTCCAGAACGTCACCATACCGGGAAAGAATGGTAAACCTGACCTTTATCCCAAGCTTCTTTGAGAGATATTCCGCAAGCGGACGATGCCTGTCCATCTGCTTAAATATATTTTCTTCGGGAATAAGGCCGATGAGAATCTCGTCTTCCGCGCTTGCCAGCCCGGCATAGGCGAGAAACACCAGAGGAAAAGCCAGGAGAATTATCCAATATCGCCAGTTCATTTTATCAGCCGCGTAGCCTCGGTTACGAGGTCCATCGGCAATTTCCAGCCCATATTGGTGGCTTCCCTGAAATTAAATATCAGCTCAACGTTATGGGCTGTTTCTACCCTGATCTTTTCAGGTGGAGTTCTCTCGAGGATCTTAATAACTTTTTCCGCAGTCTTTTCGCCCTGTTCAACAGGACTTACGGCCAGGGTTACAACGGCGCGGGAATCCCTTCCGAGCATGAACGGAGCAAGCGGCACCTTCCGTTCTTTGGCAAATTCACTGATCGCCGGCATTGCCATATGCGCAATAGAACTTCCGGTAAGCAGCAAGGCATCAGCCTTTATGCCGCCGAGTTTTGCACCGGCGTCCTGATGTCTCTTCAGATTAACCCCTTCGGTCCTGATGCCATACTGTCCTGCGAGTTTCGCAATCTCACTGAACTGTGCAACCGAATCTTCCTCGTTAGAACTGTAGATAACGCCAAGCGTCGTTATCTGCTTCAATTCCCTCAAATACCTGAGCAGACTCGAAATAGAAAGCTTGACGTTGGTCCCGGTGCTGTTCCTCATTTTAAGCTGAGATATGAACGGCTCGTATACAGAAGCATAGACCATAGGGATCTTCGTCTGTTCATGCAGCACCGAAACAACTGCAGGGGCCCCGTACACAACAATGACGTCCACATCGGTAGCAATAAGCTTTCTGGCGGCATTACTCAGGGAAATGGCATCGGGATACGGCTTCTGGACGATCACTTCGGTAATGGCAGAGATTCCTTCCCTGCCGAGACGGGACATAAATGCCTGATGAAGCTCCTGGTAATACGGGATGTCGCCGGTCATAATAACACCGATCGTGTTTTCCGCAGCATAACAGGCAGGGGGAAGAACCAGGAATACCAGCAGGAGTATTCCGGAAAGCAGAGAGACCATATTTTTCTTAATCACAAACATGCATTCCTTCTCATGAGAGAACAATTTGTATTATATATATCAGCTTTTTCCGGGGCTGTAAATAATAATCCCGCCATCCACATATGCTTGGGCCGGTTTTATGGTAAACAGCGCTGCATCGATTACATCTTCAGTGCAGATGTAATAATACTATAGACGGCAAGAAGAAAAAAGCCTGCGTATCCTGACAGGGCAGTCAACGATAGTCTTTTCTGTATCCCCGGAACAAAACTTCGCATGCTGCTGACCTTTGTAAACGGCTGGAGCAGACCGACACCCAGGCCGGAAATAACCCCCGTAAAAAGCGTCATATAAAACGGATATCCGATATAGGCATATTCCTTCTTGAAGATGCAGAAGGGGCAGTGATGTGTAGGAAGTTCGTAAATGTACAGCACAACGACATGCACCAGGAACCATGCGGCTGTCACGAAGCCAAGCAGGCTGAAGGCCGAAAAAAGATACGCGCCCTTCCCCCTCCGGTACAGCAGAAGTCCGGACATGCCTGTGCCTGCCATCGCCGTATAAAACAGCAGTTTCATCGGAACTGGGGGTACCACATACAAAAGAGGAAGCGCATCCCTCCCCTCTTTACTGAAGAGGCTGCCGCAGCAGGAGGTTATTACCTCGGCCTCAAGGCTCAGGAAATACCGTGTCTGGAGAAAGGTCTCGGCAAGCACAAAAGGGGTGATGAAAAGGAGCAGAAGATATTTTTTCCGTATGAGCGGATAGTCATAGGCCTTGTTATCGGCATGGTTCAGGATCAGCCAAAGGCCGGCAAAGATAAAGGTAAGCAGCTTCAGGACAAAGGTGGGATACCCGTAGCTGTTGACATTGAGCGTTCCGGCAGCACACATTGCCCCCACAAAAAGACTGCACAGACTGTCGGCAGTATAGATAAAAAGAAAGAGGGAGACGAGCTGGAACCCAAAGACATAGGACATAATGGTCGATATGAGATACGTTCGCTTTTCGAGGCCGAGCTGCTCCTCGCTGCCCGATTGCAGATCCCATCTTCTGATGATCCGGCTGCCGAACCAGGAAGAATATAGAAGCATGGCCGAGGCCATGAATGACCCGGCAAGAAGCGCAAGTATCGCAGGGTGGAGAATCATGAATAAAACAGATGCCCAATGGCTGCGGCGAAACGACGATCCGTGAGGGCATGCCCGTCATCGGATCTCGGCAAGTCAGGACTCCTGAGCTTCATGGCACGATCTTCCCGTCACGCATCTCAACAATCCTGTCCACCAGAGAGGAGTCATACACAATGGGGTCATGGCTTGCAATGATGATCGTCCGGCCTTCCCGGTGAAGCCCTGCCATGATCTCCATAAACTCTCCCGAAAGCTTTGTATCAAGATGGGCAGTGGGTTCGTCAGCGATAAGGATAGACGGGTTGTTGATAAGGGCACGCGCTATGGCAACCCGTTGGGCCTCCCCGCCTGAAAGCCACTCCGCCTTCGAGGCTGACTTATCGGCGAGATTGAACATGGCCAGAAGGCTCATCGCCCTTCCCTTGAGCGCGCTGTACCGTTCCCCCTTCGGATAGGCAGGTATCATCACATTCTCAAGCGCCGTTATACCCCGGATAAGGTTGAACTGCTGGAAGATAAAACCGAAGGTTTCCCCGCGGACTGCAGTCAGAAAACGCTCGGGAAGACTCGTTATCTCCCGGGCATTGAAATGTATCCTGCCGGCCGTAGGCCGCGTCATACAGCCGATAATGCTGAGCAGCGTAGTCTTGCCGGAACCGCTCGGCCCCTTGAGCACCGTCACCTTTGAAGACTCGATCGACAGGCTGGCATCAACTACCGCGGCGAGCTCATTCGGTCTGCCCTGATTGAAAACCTTTCTGATGTTCTCAAGAACGATCATTGATCAATTATATGCCACACAGGTCATATCAGTCTCTGCCGTTGCCTTTTTCTCATCCCGGATCACGGTCTTTTCAGGTCCTCATGACCGAATCAGGGTCCACAATGGCAGCCCTCCAGGTAGGGATTATGGTAGCCGTCGTATAGGGGACTACGGTAAGAAAAAAAAGAGTGGCCACCTGATATGCGTTGATATACGGCACAAGCCTGAACTGGGGATACAGCACGGCCCACCCTTTGAGCACAGGCTCGAATAATACCGCTGAGCTGAAGAAGACATGCAGATAGGCGAATATTATGCCGGTCAGAAATGACGTAAGCGATATGACCGTGCCTTCCCAGAACTTCATCAGTATAACGTCAGCCGTCTCCCAGCCTGTTGCCTTGAGAATGCCGATCTCTTTCCTCTCCTCGGCGCTCAGTCCGGAGGCCTTGTCCCAGGCAAAAATGATAAAAGCCAGCAAAGCGCCCGAGAAGATAACGAGCATAATCCCGCCCCGCCAGTCAAAGATCGTATCATATGTCCTGATAATCTCTTCGCGGATAATAGGCCGGGTGTCCGGGAACTCTTTCTTTATCTTGCCTGCAATGGTCACGACTTCCTGGGGATTGCCTACGGTCACGGCAAGATCGGTCACCATCATTTTCGGTATGCCGAAGAGCCCCCGGAAATCCTGCTCTGACATGAGCACAAGATCAGACGTTACCAGTTCTGACTCGGAAGATAACAACTCACTGATCCTAAAACTCGTAAGCCGGCCGTCTATGCCGAAAAAAGGCATAATATTGCCTTCCTCAGTGACCGCAGACCTCGATACCCCCTGACCAACCGCGATCTCTCCCTGCTGATATTTGAATTCGGGAGGGACCATCAGCGTGTAGTTTGCCCTGAAAAGCGGGTCATAGTAATATCCCCACAGCCTTCCTTCCACACTGCTGACGCCCGTGATCTTCTTTATCCCATCCCGATATTTCAGGTCCATCAGATCATGCCTGCCTGCAACCATCCGCTGGACAACGATCTCGGGCGCATCCTTGAGTATGAGCATCGCCTCTTTCCTGATGGCATGGGTAAAAAACATGGTTGAGGCAAGTACAAAAACCACAACTGCGTACACAAAGGCAAGGGCAGCGTTCTTACCCTTCCTCCTCAAAAGAGACGAAAGGGTAAAGTCCAGAATATTTTTCTGTTTGTCGATCCAGGCCATTTTGGAACTATCCTCTATTGCACGTTCTCTGCCGAACGTTTTTTTATTGTCCGTTCTTCAGCGTGACAGTCCGCCTTTTACCGTCACTTCCTCAGAATTTCCGGAACAGGCATGAGCGAGCCGGACGGGAAATGTTCGAAAGAAAACGGGTAATCCTGAAACGCAGTGTTGCGGTCCGCCATGGATGGGTGGCGGGTATAGCGCGCCTCAGTGAAAAGACAAAGGTCAGTAAGCTTCAATGAAGAGACCAGGCGATTTTCGCGCTCCAATCGGGGCCCGGCTGCCTTTCTCCCGGCCGCGGCGTGCATCATAAGAGCAACCGCTATTGCCGCCTGGACGACAACCACAACAACATAAACCATAGACCTTCTCATCAACTCAGCTGCGCCATATTCAGATTGGAACCATTTTACCACAAATAGCACATAACATTATTTATGATTATTGGTATGCAGCCCTGCGCTGCCCCCTCAGCCATTCCTTCACTTCATCGACTTTGAGAGGGGACAATATTAATCTGCTATTGAAAAAACTGATAAGAAACAAAAACAATTTGACTTTCTCAACATTATGCTGTAAATTTCTGAATATGGACGCGTTACGCAGAATCTCATGGAGGGATGCAATGAGGGCGTGTAAGAGTTTAATTGCAGGTCTGCTGGTGGCTATGTTTTCTTTCTCAGTAATAGCTCCTGTTTCTGCCCAGAGCATAGCCGTTCTGGGCGAGGTCAGGGCAAACGGCAAGGTATCCATAGAATCAACCAGCGGCCAGTGGCTGTCAGCCCCTGCAACCTATCCCCTGCTGCAGAACACAGGCATCAGGACCGATGACGGGACTGCCTCCCTCTACCTTAAAGAGGGCTCAAGGATCGACCTTTCAAAGGATTCTCTTGCCCTTATAGACGGCAGCAGCAGCAATTATGCGATTCATATGAGCAATGGCACATTGGCCTTTAATGTGGCTCCGGGAGCATCCCTGTCCGTGCAGACAACATCAACAACCATCTCGGTAAACAGGAAGAGTTCTCTCGTTCAGAAAGTGAGCCTTGAAAAATCAGGGCGGGTTCTGGGTGTCATTTCGGCAACCGATAAGGGGACAGAGGTCAGATGCATTTCCGGACGCGTTGCGATCGAAGTCACCCCTGCCGAGACAAAACTTCTTTCCTCCGGAGAGAGCATTTTTGTTGATGCAAACAGCACCTATAAAGTCTACCATACCCAGGCCCTGGCCTCTGAAGAAGAGAAAAGCGGCCCAGACCCGGGGTCTTCCAGGGGAAAGCTCACGGCCGCAATTATCGGCGGAGTTTTCCTGACGACCGCCGGGATTATATCATTCGACGTCTGGAGAGGCAGCAACAGAAAGCTTGCAAGCCCGTCGTCACCCTAAATTAATACATCCCGTAACAGTATCTTGCAATACATGAAAAGCATAATTTCCCGAGTTGCGTTTTTTTTCCTTGCGGCCGCATTCTTTGCCGGATGCGGAGGCTCTCCTGCAGTTAAAACTCCATCACCGGAAACAGCCATGGCATCTTCCAAAAAAACGGATAAGCTCAATGAAGCCCTCATGATGTCAGCGATCACCCAGCAGACTCCCTTGGAGGAGAGCTATCTGATAGGACCTGAAGACCTTCTCGATATTGAAGCGTATAATGTCGAGGAACTGAAAAAGACGGTCAGGGTCAACTCTCAGGGTGATATAGCCCTGCCCCTTGTCGGCATTCTCACTATCAAAGGGCTGACGACTGCCGAGGCCGAAAAGCTTATCGCCAAAAGGCTCGACAAATACGTACAGGAGACCGTAGTAACGGTCTTTGTTAAGGAATACAAAAGCCAGAGGATTTCGGTCATCGGCGCGGTCAAAAGGTCTCAGGTCTTTGCCATTACCGGTCAGCGATATCTTCTTGACATGCTGTTGATGGCAGAGGGACTGGCTGCCGAAGCCGGCAGCATCTGTTATGTCGTCAGGCCGACGCTCAAGACAAACACGGGCAGCAAGGCAGAGACCATAGTCATAGACCTTGATGAACTTGTCATGAGAGGCAATTTCAGCCTGAATATCCCCGTCTTTGCGGGGGATATCATTAATGTGCCGAAGGGCGGCGTCTTCTTTGTTGATGGAGAGGTGAGAACTCCCGGCGTATATACGATGAAGGGAAAAACAACACTTGTCCAGGCCATTAGCATGGCTCAGGGCGTGGGGCCGAACGCGTCGACCGACGACGTGCGGATCTTTCGGGACAATGGCAAAGGTGAGAGGGAGATCATCGTAGCCAATTACGATGACATCACGAGCGGCAGCAAGCCGGACACGATAATCGCTGAAAATGATATCATTATTGTGGCTGCAAGCGGCACAAAAACCTTTTTTAACAACTTCGTCAGAACGATCAGGGGCGCGGTCAGCTTCGGCGGCGCAAGTATGGGATTCTAGAAACTATGGCAGACGACAGAACAAATTCTTCGCAGGAAGACAACAAAAGCAGGGCCCTGGAAAAAGTAAGCGAACACCCCCTCGTTCCCGGTTCCTATTATCCTTATGGCGAAGACGACGTCCATATCAGGGATTATCTCCAGATCATTCTCAGAAGAAAGTGGATCGTCATCACCTTCCTGCTGACGATCTTCACGACCGTAACGATCGGCACCTTTATGATGAAGCCGCAGTATAAGTCAACGGTCACCCTGAGGATTGACAAGGAAAACCCCAACATCCTCACCTTCAAGGATGTCTATGCGGTAGAACGGCCGGAAGAGGACTACTACCAGACCCAGTTCAAGGTCCTCAAATCGAGAAATCTTGCCAAACGAGTAATCCGGCAGATGAAGCTTGACGCAAACCCTGAGTTTTCAGGACAGAAAGCGGAACTCAAGGCTGCCTCCTTTCTCAAAAAGCCTGACAATCTGCTCAAGGAAGAAGGCATTGACTCAACCCTTGTAGACGGCTTTCTCAAAAGAGTAGAGGTCATCCCCCAGCAGAAGTCACGCCTCGTTAATGTCAGTTTTACCTCTTACAACCCGGAGCTTGCGGCAAAAGTGACCGATTCCATCGCCAAGTCCTTCATTGACCTGAACATCGAATCGAAGTTCGAGGCAACGCAGCAGGCACGCGAATGGCTCGAAAAACAGCTTGAGGCGATGAAGGCCAAGGTCGAACAGGCAGAGGAAAAGCTGAACGAGTATGCAGGGAAAAACGAGATCATCTTCCTTGAGACAAAGGTCGATGAAAAGGACGGCAAAAGCGGCGGCAGTGAAAACCTTGTCTCAAAAAAACTTGGTGCGCTCTCCACCGAGATGATCACGGCAACGTCCGAGCGGATACAAAAAGAAGCGATTTATAACGAAGTAAAATCCGGCGATGCCGAGGCCAGCCCCATCGTGCTTAACAATGCCCTGGTCATGGCCATGCGGAAAGATTACGCTGCCCTCGAATCAGACTACAATCAGAACCTCAAGACCTACAAGCCCGACTATCCCAAGATGGTAAAGCTCAAGGAACTGATGGACCAGGTAAAGAAGCGGCTGGATACCGAGACCAGGAGGGTCGTCTCGAGCATAAAGAAAGACTATGAGGCGGCAGTCAAACGCGAGGCATATCTCAAGTCAGCCTTTGAAAAGCAGAAGCAGGAAGCACTTGACCTCAATAACCGCTCTGTCCAGTATCAGATCCTGAAGCGCGAGGCTGATACGAACAAGGAACTCTACCATGGTCTGCTGCAGCGGCTGAAAGAGACCGGCATATCGGCAAGCCTCACCTCAAGCAACATACAGATCCTTGATCGCGCTGAGGTCCCGAAAGGTCCTTTCACCCCCAAGAAAGGCAGGAACCTTCTGCTTGCTCTGATCATCGGCCTGTTCGGGGGGATCGGACTTGCCTTCTTTACTGAATATCTGGATAACACGATCAAAACACCCGAAGATATCGAAAAGAAAATGTACATGCCTTCGCTCGGCCTTGTGCCGCTCTACGCCCCGGAGAAAATATCCCTGAAGTCCGGCAGAGGAAAAGATAAGGTCACCGCGAAACAGCAACAGACCAAGGCTTCGCCCGTCGAATACATAAGCCATTCTGACAGCAAGAGCCAGCTGAGCGAGGCGTACTCGTCCATCAGGACATTTCTCCTTTTCTCTACGGCAGGAAAACCGCCGAAGGTAATGATGGTCACCAGCGCACGGAGGGAGGAAGGAAAGACAACGACGGCGATCAATACAGCCATCAGCCTTACCAAGTCGGACGCAAAAGTGGTAATCCTTGACGCTGACATGCGCAGACCAAGACTCCATAAGGTCTTCAAGATGAGCAATACGACGGGGCTGTCGTCCTATCTTTCCGGAAACGATGAGTTCGGCGATGCCCTGGTGAAGCATACAGACATCCCGAACCTCGATGTCATAACATCAGGCCCTTTGCCGCCTAATCCTGCAGAACTGCTCGGTTCCTACCGGCTGAGGGAACTGATTGACGGCCTGTACCCGCTTTACAATTATATCATCTTCGATACGCCGCCCATTCTCGGGCTTGCTGATGCCGCGGTAGCAAGCACACAGACAGACGGCGTAATCATGGTCGTACGGTCTGGTCTGACCCCAAAAGATGCTGCGGTGCAGGCAAAAAAGATACTCGAAAGCGTCAATGCAAAGGTCCTGGGTGTTGTACTGAATGCCATCAACGAGCCGAACATGAAATACGGCTATTACTCCTACTACCAGTATTACTACCAGAATTATACGAGTGATGAAAAATAGCCAATCCGGCAGGGGAGGAGCTGCCCCGGCAGCGCTTATCTCTGTCGTTGCGCTTGTCCTTTTCATCGCATCTCTCCTGCCCCTTGCCACCAGGGTCCTTGGCTGGTATCACTTCAGGGAACAGGACGAAAACGCCCTCCGCTCGGCAATCCGCTGGGACAACGGAAACGCATCGTATCACTATATGCTCGGCAAGTACTACCACCTGAGCCTGGAGAACCCTGATATGCCGAAGGCTATCGAAGCGTATCAGGAATCCCTCAGGCGCAGCCCTCTTCAGCCTGGCGTCTGGATCGACCTTTCAAAGGCGTACCAGCTGAACAATCAGCAGACAGAGGCTGAGCATGCTCTCGAGAGGGCGGTCAGACTGAACCCCAACAACCCCCCGCTCCTGTGGGAAGCGGGGACGTTCTATCTCATGAACAACATGACCGAAAAGGCTGTGGCTGTACTCAGGCAGTATCTTCTCCTTGACCCTGCGATGCAGTCAATGGTCTATGACCTCTGCTGGAAGCTCAAGCTTGAAAACAGTTTTATTATCGCCAATATTGTTCCGCAGTCATACCGGTATCAGGCAGGGTATCTGTCATACCTGATCTCTGCGAAAAAGGCTGCAGAATCGGCAGATGCATGGAAAACGCTTGATCCAGGCAGCATCGAAAAGAAGGATTTTATGGCCTATACGAACTTTCTGATCCAGCAGGACCTGTATGGTCAGGCAGAGTCTGTCTGGAACGAGGTCACGGCAAAGATCGAGGGCATGCATGGACGCGAAGCGAACTCCCTTCTCTGGAATCACGGATTTGAAAACGAACCCCTCAACGGTGGATTTGACTGGAAGATAACCGAGGTCCAGGGGGTAAATGTCTTTATCGATGATTCGGTCAAGATGACCGGCACCCGTTCCCTGGGAGTTTCGTTCGACGGGCAGAATAATCCGGACGTCACAATTGCACAGCAGGTGGTGCCGATCGTTGCCGGCACCTATTACTCGCTGCGGACCTACATAAAAACTGACGGCATCACCACGAAAAACGGGGTATTTATTCAGGTACAGGGGCACCACTGCGCTCAAAAGCTTGACAACAAAATCGAGGGAACGGCATGGATAGACGGGATAATCCTGAAACCACAAACAGCCAATCAGACGAGCAGTTCCAAAAAGCATACCAGGTAATCTCCCTGTCATACAGGGGGGATGAACCTGAACGCCTGTACCGCGAGGCGATCAACTGCTTTGACACCCTCATTGAGATCTCTCAGGGCAATGAGACAATAAGGGAATTTGCACACCGGCATAGCATCGACATGAAATATCTTGTCGACGGCGCCAGCTTCGTCATCTCCAAAATGCACTTTAACCATGAAAATAACTTCTACGTCACCCTCGGTCTGCCGCAGCATGCAACACCGGAAGAATTGAGCAGAAGATGGAAAAAGTTCATGCTCCTCTATCATCCGGACAAGCAGGTCGGCAACGAAGAATGGGTATCAGAGCGGGCAAAGAAGGTCAATGAGGCATATACGGCGCTGAAGGACGAAGCAAAGCGGGCGGAATACGACCGCAGGCTCAATGAGCAGATGCTGAGCCGGAAATTCTCACCGGCGAATGCACACGGGATCTTTCCTCATCTGCAGCCGTCAAGGACGGCCGGCCGGCGGCGCAGGCATGAGGGTTCTTCTGCGGCGTGGAACAGCATCCGTCCCTACATGCCAAAGATCCTGTTTGCACTCTATGCCCTCACTGCCTTGATCGTCTTCGGATTCATATACAACCAGAATAAGTCGTCGCACCTTGAAGCGGAACTTGCCCCGGAAGCGGCCAGAGCAGGAAGCGGTGAGGGAAAATCGAAAGCTGCCGTTCAGGAACATGCTCAGGAACACTCGCCTGCGGCTCCTGTTGAACGGAGTAATGATCCAGTCCCTCCGGCCCAGGAAACAAAAAACCGTTCAGCCGCTGCTTCACCTCTTCAGACAATACGGCATTGGTTCAAACCAAATGGACCGAAGCAGGCTGAAGAAAAAGTCAGGACTGACACCAGAGCCGACAGACAGACCGCAGCCGCAAAAAAAGAAGACAGGCCCCAGGATAACACAACCCCTCAGCAGCTTCCGCTCAGGCCTGCAAACGCAGAGCAGCCCCAAAGAGAAACCCCTCAGCAGCTGCATGCCGACATCCAGAAGGCCCCGGCTGAATCTGCCGAGCCGGTCAGACCGTTGCAGGAAGCCAGACGGCAGACAGCCGCAGAGCCTAAGACGGAGCAGATCACAAAAGAAGAGGTTGAGGAATTTATGCAGAGATATATCGGTGTATATACAAAAAACGATCTGAACGCCTTTCTGGCGCTCTTCTCCCGCTCTGCCGTAGAAAACAATACCCTGACCTATAACGAGATGCGCAGCGCCTATAAAGCGACTTTCAGCGAGAAGATCAATAACTATAAGATCAGCAATATGGATATCCGGACAGATGGCCAGACCACAACCGTGTCCGGCACCTATACGATTAACCGGTACATCTCTGCCGAAGACCGTTGGGCACGATACAGCGGAAAAATCGTATGGAAACTGATCAGGGAAAACTCCCAGCTGAGGATCATCAGCATAAATTATGATAAGTAATATGCTGGCAGTCATCATTGTGCTTGCAACGCTCCTGTTCGGGGCAGTTGAGGTCTGGTCCGCCGCAGCCGTAATAAGTCTCGTCTTTGCCACAGGCCTTTTCTGGTCCTTCACGAATCGGAAAAATAAGGGGAATCTGCCTGAAAACACCGGGAGATTGTTTCTCGTGGCGCTCATGTTCTGCGGCTATATCGGTCTTCAGCTCGTTCCCCTTCCTGCAGCAGTAGTCAGTATTATCTCCCCTGCCACGGCAGGCACGAGGGACTTCTACCGCGTCTCCGACATGGCATTCATACCGCTCAGTTTTGACCCTTACCTGACCTTACATGAACTTCTCAGGGCAGCCGCGTTTTTCGTGGTGTTCTTCATCTCTTCGATCGTCTTCAGGGACAGAGAAAACCTGACAAAGATGATCGTCACGCTGATTGTCTTTGGCTTCTGCCTCGCAGTCTTTGGGATTGTGCAGAAGGCGACCTGGAACGATAAGATCTACTGGATCCGGCAGCTGACAGCCGGCGGCTCTCCCTTTGGCCCTTTTGTAAACAGAAACCATTTTGCCGGGTTCATCGGCATGCTCATCCCTCTCGGGCTCGGCTATACCCTGACCCGGGAAAACCGGGAGAAGTTCATCTTCTTCGGCTTTCTGACAGTCATCATGACCGTATCGCTTATCGCTGCCCTCTCGCGGGGCGGCATCATCAGCTTCTTTTCGAGCATGGCGCTCTTCAGTCTGCTCGTTGTAATTACACGAGTGCGGACACGCTCTCTCTGGGCGATCTCCGTTTTTCTGATCATCGTTGCCGCATACGTTGTGTACATCGGCATCGACCCAATCATAAATCGTTTCTATGCAACCGATATCACGAAAGATCAGCGTCTTATTGTCTGGCAATCTACCCTTGCCGCAGGCAGGGACTTCTGGTTCACCGGTACGGGGTTGGGCACGTTTATCGATATGTTCCACCTTTATTCTCCTGCCTCCGTTCAGAGCATCATTGACCATGCGCATAATGACTATCTCGAATTTATGCTCGAAACCGGAACGATCGGCATGGCGCTGCTCCTGACCTTTGCCGGCTTTCTCCTCTATTCCTTTGCAAAAGCGGATTTTCAGGGGAAGCGGGGTCTGATACGGATCGCCGTGATTGCCTCAGTTTTTTCTATGATGATGCACAGCATCGTTGATTTCAACCTCCATATCCTTTCGAACATGCTGCTGTTTGCTGTCGTGCTCGGCATGCTCTCGTCTCTCAGCATAACCTCAGGAGAGAAATACCATAGAAGAAAATCGAAGGGCACGGAGGCAAAGGGCAATGGACTGCAGGACAACGACAGGGAACAGGCAGCAGGCGACAGAACACAGGAGGGATTGCTTGACCATGGTGCAGAGGACTGGGAAAAGGAGCTAACGCAAAAATAATGCATGCACGGGCGATTCGACAGGTGCCTATCCGTTATTTCGATCAGAACAATGTTCCGGGTTACGCCGTTGCGCTTCTGCGCCTCTGCCTGCTTCTGTTTCTCGTGCTGTCTGCAATGGCCGTTTCCTGCGCTGCAGAAACTTCGACGTCAGCAGGACCGACCCTCAAAAAAGCTGTGTTTCGTAAACCATCGGGAGCAGCCCAAGACCTGTCGGGAGAAAAGGCCGGAGAGACCTTCCTTGTTGAGGTGATTCGAGATAAGGAGGGCCTGAGAAAGGGGCTTTCCTCCAGAGATGGCATGCCGGAGGAGCAGGGCATGCTCTTTGTGCTTGAAGCCTCAGAGGATCACGTATTCTGGATGAAAGGCATGCGGATCCCGCTTGACATCATCTTTATGGGAAAGGATAAGCAGATCACCGAGATCCTCGAAAACCTCCAACCCTGCAGACAGTGCCCCTTATATTTTCCCAGAAAGCGGCCGTCCTACGCTCTTGAACTTAATGCGGGCATGGCCCGGAAACAGGGTCTGTCCGTCGGCGACACCATGGTCATTGAAGAATGAAATGATTGATATCCACTGTCATATACTGCCTGCCATTGATGACGGCTCTCCTGACATGGAGGCGACCATGAAGATGCTCGAGATTGCAGCCGGAGACGGTATCGGTCATATTGTGGCCTCACCCCACTTCAGTCGGGGAGAGGGCCCCTCTTTTCTGAATATCCTGGCTAACCTCAGGGCAGTTCAGGATGAAGCAGCAAGACACGGCAGCCCGGTCAGACTGTACAGCGGAGCGGATGTCAGGCTCACCTACGAGCTGTTCGAAGCCATGGAAAAGAGGGAACTGCCGACGATCAACGATTCACGGTATTTTCTGCTCGAACTTCCTGACCTCATCCCTCCGCATCTTGATGATTTCATCTTTGAATCAAAGATCAAGGGGTACGTCCCGATCATCACGCACCCCGAGCGCAACTACAGTCTGCTTTCCGTATTCGAAAAAGCCGATACTCTCAGGGAATCCGGCGCATTGTTTCAGCTGACTGCCATGAGTATTACCGGCGATTTCGGCAGGCATATCAGAAAGTTCTCGCTGCACCTGCTCAAAAAGGGATATGTGGATTTTGTGGCCACAGACGCCCACGGCACAGAAGGGAGAGTCCCTGTTCTTTCCCGCGCCTACCGCGAAGTAACCGATATCCTTGACGCGGACGAGGCCCTGAGGATGTTCACCGCCAACCCGGGGGCTGTTCTCCAAAACAGAGAGCTGCCTTGAACTGGTATGCCATATATACCAAACCGCAGTGTGAAGAGTCCGTATCACTGATGCTCAGAAATGCCGGGCTTCAGGTGCTCAGCCCGAAGATCCGCATCAGGAAATATCGCCAGGGCAGGTATGAACAGGTCATTGAAGCCCTGTTTAAGAATTACATCTTCGCCTGTTTCGACAGCGATACCCACCATCACATGATCCGCTACACCCGGGGCGTCAAATACATCGTCGGCAAAGACCATCCTATTGTTGTGCCAAAGGAAATCATCGACGCCATGCAGCAGCAGATGGAAGACGACATCATAACGCCTGCGCTGGAGAGCCTGATAAAAGGCGACCGCGTCGTCATACGGGAAGGCCCCTTTGCGAGCTTCTACGGTATCTTTCAGCATCCTGTGCCGGGCAGAGACAGGGTTGTCATCCTCCTTGAAGCCCTCAACTCACGCCTTGAAGTCGAGGAAGTATCGCTCAGAAAGGCATAGATATTACAGGAGACTGTGTTATTATTTTTATCTCTACTCGTGCTTGTAAGGAGTTTTTATGTCTACGATACTCGTCACCGGCGCTGCCGGCTTCATCGGTTTTCATCTTTCCCGGAGACTGCTCGAACGGGGAGACCAGGTTGTAGGCCTGGACAACCTCAACGACTACTACGACGTCAACCTCAAGCTCAGCCGGCTCAAGCAGATTGCCATGAACCCTGACTTCAAGCCTGTGCGCATTGATCTTGCAGACAGAGACGCCATGAAGAGGCTTTTCGAAGAGGAGAAGTTCGATGTCGTGGTGAACCTTGCGGCCCAGGCAGGCGTGCGCTACTCCCTCATCAACCCGCATTCGTATGTGGACACCAACCTGAGCGGCTTCTGCAACATCCTTGAGGGATGCAGACACGGCAGCGTGAAGCATCTCGTCTTTGCCTCATCGAGTTCGGTGTACGGCGCAAACACGAAGATGCCTTTTTCCGTGCATGACAACGTGGACCATCCTGTCTCGCTCTATGCAGCCACAAAAAAGGCGAACGAGCTGATGGCCCATACCTATGCCAGCCTCTTTAAGATACCCTGCACCGGCCTGCGGTTTTTTACGGTCTACGGGCCGTGGGGACGGCCTGACATGGCGCTCTTCCTTTTTACCAGGGCGATAATCGAGGGCAGACCGATCGATGTCTTCAATTACGGAAAGATGCAGCGCGACTTTACCTACATAGACGATATTGTCGAGGGAATTGTCAGGGTCATGGACAGGGTACCTGCACCGGACCCTGAGTGGTCAGGAGATAAACCTGACTCTGCCACCAGTTATGCCCCGTACAAGCTCTACAATATCGGCAACAACAACCCGGTCGAACTCATGCACTACATAGAAGTGCTTGAAACCTGCCTCGGTAGGAAGGCGGAGAAAAATCTTCTTCCGATGCAGGCAGGTGACGTTCCGGCCACCTATGCAGATGTCAACGATCTGATCAATGACGTCGGGTTCAAGCCCTCCACCTCGATAGAAGAAGGCATAAGGAAATTTGTCGAGTGGTATCAATGGTATTACAAAAGCTGAGCGCCGGGACAGGCAGAGGGCTGAAACCCCAACCTGCCTTGCCTGGCAACTAAACCATGTTCACCCAAAAACCTGATACGAAAACAAGGGTCAGTGACTTCATAGTGCAGCGGCTGCCAATAGCGCTCCTTTTCCTGGGCATCGCCTCAATCGGACTCATTGCCGCAGTAGACCATATCAGCAGAAGCATGCGGCAGGCTTATCTCTATACCGACGTTGTCCATGAGATGGAGATCGAACTGAGCAAGGCCCATCTCGCACTGGAAGAGGACCTGCGGGGCATAGGAGGTCAGGACATCGCCCTGGTATGGCAGGGCATTGACCGGACAGAGGCGATGGCCTCGGCAGTGCTTCACGGAGGGGTGTCACTCCACGGTCATACGATCAAACCCCTGCCTGATGGCAGCTTCAGGGATGATATGGAAAACCTCCGATCCCTGGTAGTAAGGTTCAGAGAACTGGCACGGAATGTGTACAAAGACAAGTCCCTGTCTGAGATAAACAGCATGGACCGCGTATACCATCAATTTCTTGTAAAGGCATTCATTCTTGACGAACAGCTTGAGGAACTTCAGGCCATAGATGAGCAGCGATCGAAAAAACTGATCATTCTCATTCTTATTGCGTGGACCACAATTATCAGCGCTGCCGTAGCCGGGCTCTGGTACAGGGAACGGCTGAACAGGCGTATGCAGGCTGCAATCCTTAATGCGAAACACCAATGGGAGCACACCTTTGACGTTATTCCCGACCTGATCGCGGTCATCGATAAAGACCACAGGATCGTCCGCGCCAACAGGGCAATGGCAGAGAAGGTGGGCCTTGAGCTGAAGGACATCCTCGGGAAAAAATGTTATGAGCTGTTCCATAAGACATCCGCCCCGATCGAATCCTGTCCCCATGCATTCCTGTTGCATGACATGCAGGGACACGCAGCAGAGATCTACGAAAAGGAATTTGACGCATACTTTCTCGTAACCGTCTCACCCCTGATCGACGATTCCGGGACCTTTATCGGGTCTGTCCATGTTGCCAGGGACATCACCGCGCAGAAGAAGAATGCAGAGGAACTCCTGAACTACCGCAACAGACTTGAGAAACTGGTAGATCAGCGCACCAATGAACTTGCAAAGACCAATGAGAAACTCAGCCGGGAGATTATCGGACATGAGCAGACCGCAGAAGCACTGCGCCAAAGTGAGGGCAGGTTCAGGCAGCTTTCTCAGCAATTCAACGTACTCCTTGATGAGATACCTGACAGCCTGATTGTCCTGTCGCCTGACCTGAAGGTCAAGTGGGCGAATAAAAGCGCACTTCAGGCGCTCATGCCTGCGGCAGATCAGGGCTCCGGACATTGCTATACGCTCTGGCATGATCAGGACAGACCCTGTGACGACTGTCCTGTGCTGAAAAGTATTCAGTCAGGGAATCCGGAAACAAGCCAGATAACAACGCCTGACGGCAGACTCTGGGCAGTGCGTTCCTATCCGATAAAAAACGAGAAGGGCGAAGTCGAGAGTGTCATGGAACTGAGCACCGATATCACCGAAAAAAAGAGTATCCAGGCAGAGCAGATGAGGGCAAACCATCTCGCATCGATCGGCGAGCTGGCAGCCGGCGTTGCCCGTGAGATCAATAACCCGATCAACGGCATCATCAACTATGCCCAGATTATTGTCAACAGCACTGACCCTGAGGCCAGACAATACGATATTGCAAAGAGGATTATCAAAGAGGGCGAGCGGATTTCGTTCATTGTGACAAGCCTGCTCTCCTTTGCCCGCGAGCGGAAAGAAGAGAAAATACCGGTATCGGTCCATCAGGTCCTCTCCGATGCCCTTGCCCTGACCGAGGTGCAGCTGAAGAAAAGCGGCATTGATCTGAGGCTGGATATAGGCGCGCAGGTCCCTCTCATAAAGGTCCATGCGCAGCAGATACAGCAGGTCTTCCTGAACATCATCAATAACGCCAGATACGCGCTCAGAGAAAAGTATCCCCAGACTGACCCTGACAAGATTATTCTCATAACAGCAGGGGAATCGGTAATCAACGGAGAACACCTTGTGCAGATCGTTTTCGAAGACCACGGCATTGGCATCCCCAGCCCTAATATCGATAAGGTGATGAACCCCTTTTATACGACAAAGCCGGTCGGCATCGGCACCGGACTCGGCCTGAGCATAAGCCACGGGATCATCGTTGACCATGGCGGCAGGTTGTCTGTCGAGAGCGAGGAAGGCGCCTATACCCGTATTATCGTATCCCTGCCGGCATATAAGGAACCCGTATGAAACAGAAAATATTGATCATTGACGACGAAGAGAGCCTGCGGTACACCTTTGCGGCGTTTCTGACAGACGAAGGATACGAGGTTGCTTCTGCAGAGACCTTCGATGCAGGCATTACGCACCTCGCGGAAGAAAGTGTTGATCTTATCTTTGCAGATATCCTTCTGGGGGACAAGACAGGGATCGACCTCCTGCGGGAGATCAGGACAAGAAACCTCACCTGCCCGGTCGTTATGGTGACCGGTTCGCCGAATTTTGAGACCGCTTCCGAGGCGCTGCGCCTGGGCGCCTTCGACTATCTGGCAAAGCCCGTAACACAGAAGGCCCTGCTTCATACTGCGGCCCTGGCGCTGAAGCAGAAAGCACTTCTTGACGAAAACGAGCGTATCAGGACCAACCTTGAGGCGGTATTCAGGAGCGTCAGGGACGGCATTATCACGGTAGACTCTGGCATGCTGGTCATTGAGATGAATAACGCTGCCCAGGCCATCTGCGGCTATTCCCGCAACAGCGCGCAGGGGCAGCCGATAGCATCTCTGCCGACCGGCTGCATGAAGAAATGCCTTGAAGCGCTGACAAAGACCATACAGGAAAAGAAGACGGTTGAACTCTTTCGCATCGACTGCCGCCACAAAGACAGGCCTGGACAGGTGGTCAACGTCGCGACCTCTCCCCTGATCGGGCCTCACCATGAATTTTCAGGCGCCGTCATGGTGCTCAGTGATGAAACCCGCATTGCAGACCTTGAATCCGACATGGGACAGCGCAAGCAGTTCCATGGCATGATCGGAAAGAGCGAGCAGATGCAGAATATCTACAGCCTTGTGGAGCAGGTTGCCGACTTCCCGACTACCGTGCTGATCAGGGGTGAAAGCGGCACAGGCAAGGAGCTTGTTGCCGAGGCGCTCCACTACCGGGGGACACGAAGCGCAAAGTCCCTGATCAGGGTCAACTGCGCATCGCTGCCTGAAAACCTTCTTGAGAGCGAACTCTTCGGCCATGTAAAGGGTGCATTTACCGGCGCAATCAGCGACAGGGCAGGCAGGTTCGAGCTTGCGGACAAGGGAACGATCTTCCTCGACGAGATCGGAGACATGCCGCTGTCTGTCCAGGTGCGTCTGCTCAGGGTCCTCCAGGAAAGGGAGTTCGAACGGGTCGGCAGTGCAGCACCGATCAAGGTAGATGTCAGGGTAATCGCTGCTACCAACAATAATCTGCTCGAAAAAATACAGAAGGGTGAGTTCAGGGAAGATCTCTATTACCGCCTGAAGGTGGTCGAGATGGCCATCCCTCCGCTGAGGCAGAGAAAAGAGGACATCCCGCTTCTTACAGCACATTTTATCCGGCGTTTCAGCAGGAAGTTCAGCAAAGACATACGGGATGTTTCTGCTGCAGTGATGGACCTGTTTATGCACCATAACTGGCCCGGCAATATCCGTGAACTTGAGCATGTCCTTGAGCATGCCTGTATCCTCTGCAGGGACGGCATCATAACAGCCGAATGTCTGCCAAAGGATTTTATCGGGCAGGGACGGAATATTGAAAGCAGCCCTGATCAGGCCGGCGAAAAAGAAAAGATCATACAGGCGCTCAGGAAGGCCGGAGGAAACAAGGCAAAGGCCGCCCGCCTTTTAGGCATCAGCAGAAGAACCATGTACCGCAAAATTGAAGACCTCCAGATTCCTGACACTGAGCCCTAACCTGCCATAACACCCAAGGCAAAGACACATAAGTGTGCCGCGCACTACTGTGTCATGGCACATATTTAGTTTCATCACCCCTGCGTCAGTCTGCCCTCCTCTAATTTCAACCCGTTGTTTTTAAATCATAAAAATCCATAGTCTTGCCAAATGAACTTTTCTTAATTTCGGGCACACTAATTGTTATTACTTTATTGCGATGCAGAATAATAATGAATTAAAAGATGGCAATAAATCTGGTACGCAGGGCCTGACAAGGTTTATTGCCATGGTGAGATGCCCTTATCTTTTGCATCCCTTTTCTGACTGTTACTGTTCGCAGATGAACAGCCAGATGACCGAAAAAGCAGTTAAATTTTGCGGTGGTGACTTCAAGGATTGTGATGTCTATCAAAATCATCTCACACAGGAGATTCAGCCTGCCTGATGCATGGGCCGGGCTCTTTAAAAAAGAGGAAATAAGGACTATGAAACGTATTGTAATCTTGTTGTCCCTGATCGCAGCGCTGACCGTGCCGGCGTTTGGAGCAGACGCTCCGATGACTGAGGAGCAGAAAACACTCTATGCCATTGGATTGAGTGTGGCAAAATCGCTTGTTCCCTTCAGCCTCACCCCTGCTGAACTCGAATTTGTGAAACAGGGTCTGACCGATGCTATTACGGGCAGCAAACCGGGCATCGAGCTGAGCGCCTACAATACCAGGATACAGGAAATGGCGCGTGCCCGCCGCAAGGTCCAGGGCGAAAAACTGGAACCGGAGAATAAGGCCGCCCTGGAGAAGGTAGCGGCTGAAAAAGGCGCCGTAAAGACCGCCTCCGGCCTGGTCTATCTGTCACTCAGGGAAGGGACCGGAACAGGTCCGATGGCGGCTGACACAGTCAGGGCCAACTATCGCGGCACGCTCCCTGACGGCAGGGAGTTCGACAGTTCCGCCAAACGCGGCAAGCCCCTTGAGTTCAAGCTGGAGAGCGTCATAAAGTGCTGGTCAGAAGGCCTGCAGATGATGAAGCCGGGCGGCAAGGCAATAATAGCCTGCCCTGCAGCACTCGCCTATGGCGACATCGGCGCAGGAGACCTGATTCTCCCCGGCGCCACATTAACGTTCGAAATCGAGCTGCTTGAGGTGAAGAAATAGTGATAGCTGCGAATCAAACATTGGGTGATCAGCTCTCAGCTTTCAGCTGTCAGTTGTCAGCTTTCTCACGCATTACTCATTACGCATTACTCATTACGGCAGTTCTCTTCCTGCTTCTAACGCCTGCTGCCTCTGCCGATACCAGGACCTATCAGCGCTCTGTCGAAAAATATGCGGTACCTGATGTCACCCTGATCAACCAGGACGGCAACAAGGTCCGCTTCAAAAACTTCCTCTCAGAAGACAAACCGGTTGTCGTTGACTTTATTTTCGGCACCTGCACCACCATCTGCCCGGTACTGTCGGCCGGCTATGCCAGCCTGCAGCAGAAACTGGGAGGGGGGTCGGAAAAAGTCCATCTTGTCTCCATATCGATCGATCCTGAAAATGACAAGCCCGCTGTGCTTAAGGACTACCTGAAGCGCTATCGCTCAAAGCCGGGATGGGACTTTCTGACCGGGTCGCGCAAAGATATCGAAAGGGTCATGAAGGCCTTCAATGCCAATATCCCGGATAAGATGTCACACTATGCGCTCACCTTTATCCGCATGCCGAAGGAAGAGAGCTGGATCAGGATCAACGGCATGATGAGCACCTCGGAGTTCCTTGCCGAGAGCCAGAAGGCAGGCATACGATGATGACGACCGCTGTCAGCTCCAGGCTATCAGCCCGTAATTTTTGGCGTCTGACTGTTTTACTGTTTACTCACTGCTCAGTAATCATCACGGCAGTTATCGTGCTGCCGTTTACTGCACAGGCGGCTGATACGAAGAACTCACTCCTTGCCGGTATGGATCAGGCAGAGATCCTGAGGCTCGGCCAGCGCATATACCGTGAGGGCATCCTGCCTGACGGCAAGCCCCTTCCCGGCTTTGTGAGCGGTGATGTGCCTGTGGACGGGACAGCATTTACCTGCGTCAGCTGCCATCTCAGAAGCGGTCTCGGCTCGTTTGAAGGGAACGTCGTAACACCGCCGACCAACGGCCGCATTCTCTATCAGCCCCGCGAACCGTTTATCAAGGGATCGGAGTTCGTGCCCTACATACATAATTATGCTGTTTATCTGCCGGTCCGTCCTGCCTATACCTATGAAACGCTCGCTGCGCTGATCAGCACCGGCTACGACCCTACCGGCCGCTCTATGGTAGGCGTGATGCCGAGATACGACCTGAGCAGCCGCGATATGGCGATCCTGATTTCCTATCTTGAGACGCTCTCGGACAAGCCGTCACCGGGAGTCGCCAAAGAAGAGATCAAATTTGCAGCCGTAATTGCCGAGGGCGCTGATCCAACCGCGGTGAGGTCCATGCTTACCCCTATCGAGTTTGGCATTGAAAGAAAAAACAGCCTTGCCCTTGCGGCAAAAAAGGATTCCCGGGTCTCCCGCATGTCCTATAACATGTCAGGGAATCTGACCTATATGCAGTTTACCCTTTCACGCTGGATATTGAAGGGGCCTTCAACCACTTGGCGGAAGCAGCTTGAGGACTACTATAAGGCAGAGCCGGTCTTTGCCCTCCTTGGCGGCATCACCAATGGCGACTGGGAGCCTGTCCACCGATTCTGCGAGGATAACGGGATTCCCGATCTCTTTCCCATTGTCGATTATCCGGTCATTTCGCAAAAAGACTGGTATACCCTCTACCCCTCGCGCGGTATTCAGCAGGAGGGAGAATCTGCAGCCGGGTACATCCACGGCATGTATGAGCTCTTCAAGGGCCGTCCGATCGTCCAGATCATCAGGGCTGACCACAGGGCAGAGGCCCTTGCTGCAGGATTCCGCAGCACCTGGCAGCAGACAGGCCATGCTCCGGCAAAAGAGATCATGGTCGCAAAGGGAGAGAAACTCACGGCTGAAAAACTTCAGCAGATCGTCTCGGAGGAGAAGCCTGCCGTCCTGCTCATATGGGATGATGAATCTTTTCTGCCGGCCCTCAGCAGCCTGGCCGGAAAGCCGGACAGTCCCGGACTGGTCATCGCATCGGCGCCGTATCTCGGCAAGGCCCTCTGGAGCGTCCCGGAGGAACTGAGGACAATGCTCTATATGACCTATCCCTACCGGCTGCCGCAGGACGATGCCCGCTATGACAAGACGGTAAAAAGAATATTGGCCGGCAAGGCGCTCGAGATATTTGACCCGGTCGTTATCAGGCAGTCTTATGTCACCAACGAGGTCCTGGGCAAGGCGTTGCTGGATATGCGCGGGGAATACTACCGTGACTTTCTGCTCGATACGATCGGCATGATGGCTGACCAGTATTTCCCGCTCTATGAGCGTGTCAGCTTCGGCCCCGGTCAGCGCTATGCCTCAAAAGGCTGCTTTATTGTACAGCTCGGCAAGGGCAAGGTCCCGCAGCTTGAACGCCGCAGTGAATGGGTGGCGCAATGAGCTCCCCGTTGTCAGCCATCAGCGCTCAGCTATCGGCTATCAGTCTGCTCATGGCCATAACCCTCCTGCTGGTGCTGACAGCGGCTGAAGCGGCACAGGGGCAGCAGACGCCTGAGAAGGTCTATGTCGTAAACGATTACCGATACATACCGACCAGCGCCTCGGATGACAAGGACACAGGGCTTTCCCTCTGCGGGACCCGCTGCAATGCCCTTACCACTGACTATCTGAATATCACTGAAGTGGGAGGCTGGCAGCTGATGAAGGGTGTGGTGAACAGGGAACTGACCTTGGAACTCAACAGCCCCTTTCTCAAAGGGCAGTGCATATGCATAGGCGATGAATATGAGGTGAGGATCGATGACCGCTATGGTGAAGATAGAAGGCGGCCGCCGAGGCAGAAATGATCCGGGGCCGGAAGAATGAAAATATCGCAGTATTACACAAGGAGGTGTAAGGTTATGAAAAAACTGTTGGCAGTAGTATCAGGAATGTTGCTGGTAGGTTTCCTGCTCGCAACAGTAATGGCAGGCAGCACTATACCGAATCAGGGCAGCGTTCAGCAGGGCTCAGCTGAGCAGACTGCTGTTTCTCAGACCCAGATAGATACGGTCAGTAAACGTGAGGAAGCAAGAAAACAGCGCGACAAGAAGTTGAAAATACGGGCCAAAAATGTCCAGAACGGCACAAATACAGGCAACCAGCTTCAAGTGCCTTCGAAGTAGTATGTGCAACAAGGCGTACATGATTGGCACCACGTTAGCAGACGCAGACAACGAATCATATTTGGAATTTGAGAACCAGTATAATGGAGGGAGTTATGCGTAATCGATCATTCAATTCAATTTTAGTTGCAGTTCTGTCTGTGCTGATCCTTCTTTCGGATGGGCTCGCAGAGGCCTATCTCAGTACAGACTACAGTTATTATACGGCCCCAGGGCAATTTGTAATCGGCCCGGGCGTTCTTCCGGACTATCTGACAACCCCCAACTGGGCCTTTTCACCGCCCCTTACGAAATTTATTGACCCTCTGCCGAATCTCTGTGATCCGAAAACAGCTGTTGACCACTGTGTTGGCGGCAAAAGGATCCCGATTGCCGTGCCGGATAAGGTCACATATCCCGGCTCTGACTATTATGAGATCGAACTGCAACAGTACACAGAAGTAATGCATTCTGAACTGCCTGCTACTACATTGCGCGGCTATGTTCAGACAAACCCAGGCACAAATACTACGAGCTGCAATGTCCCTGTTGCATTACCCCTTGTCAGCGGAGACTGCACCGTAGCTGACAACACTATAACCCCTGGAGGTATTCACTTCCTCGGCCCGATCATCATTGCAACAAAGGGCCGGCCAGTGCGGGTGCTCTTCAAAAACAAAATCAATCCCGGTGGGGGAGATGGCGACCTCTTCCTCCCGGTAGATGACACTGTCATGGGCGCAGGCCCTTACAAAATCAATTTCGATCCTGCTGCCAAATACGATCCCCTGGTAACGCCAGTCCCTCCAACGTTTTCCCCATCAAAAGAGGGATTTTTTAGCACGAATCGCGCTACCCTGCACCTCCATGGCGGCAGAAGCCCCTGGATCAGTGACGGAACTCCGCACCAGTGGATTGCCCCTGCTACGGACCAGGACCCGAATTACCCTCAGGGCGTAAGTGTCGAAAACGTTCCTGACATGCCGGCTCCGGGTGTCGGCGAGCAGACCTTTTTTTGGACCAACCAGCAGAGCTCCCGCATGATGTTCTACCATGATCATGCCTGGGGCATCACCCGCCTTAATGTGTACGCAGGTGAGGCAGCAGGATACCTGATAACAGACGATGTTGAGCAGGGCCTCGTCGGTAGTGGAATCATCCCCTCGGATATGATCCCGCTCGTGATTATGGACAAGACCTTTGTTAATGCGGATCCGTTAAGCCCTACCTATATCGGGTTAACTGACCCCACCTGGAACTGGGGACCTGGGACAGCTGCCCCGGCTGATCAGGGTGTCGTTACGTTTATTAATGTTACCAATGGCGGATCCGGTTATACGGCCGTACCCACCGTCGATATTACAGAGCCTGGAAAAACCGGCGCAACTGCCAAGGCAGCCTTATCAACAGTGGTTTCGGCTGTTGCAATAGTAGACCCTGTGGGTACCCCTGCGAACAAGGGCTTAGGTTATGTCTCACCTATAGTCATCATTGACCCTCCACTAAGCGGCATCGGCGCAACTGCGGATGCCACAATAGATGGCACAGGAGCTATTACCGGCATCGTAGTAACAAATGGAGGCTCAGGGTATGACCCGGGTACCCCGCCCCTGGTCACCATTTTTGATCTCAATAATGATAACTATACTCCAGCTGTTGCCACGGCCACAGTCGTATCCACCGTTTCCTCCATATCGGTTTTATCCGGAGGCTCAGGGTACGTCAATCCAACGGTTACTATTACGCCTGCAGGCGGCGACACCACCGGAGGTGGTGCCCAGGCATCGGCAACAGTAACTGACATCAAGCCATTACAAACCGGCGATCTCTGGTGGCCTCATGTGTATATGCCTGCGCAGAACCCTTATGACGTAAGCGGTATCGCACCTATGGGCAGATGGGCCTACGGCCCCTATTTCTATCCTGCCACCAATAATCCGTTTCAGCCGATACCGAACCCGTATTACAGCCCTCTCTGCGACCCTGCAGATGACGCCACTCCGGGAAGCTTTGGCGGTTTCTGTCAGGCGCCTGAAATTCCGTCTACGCCTAACCCCTCATGGGGAGCAGAGGCGTTCATGGATACTCCGCTCGTAAACGGCACTGCATACCCGTATGTTGACGTTGACCCAAAGGCATATCGTCTGCGCATTCTGAATGCTGCGCATGACCGGTTCATGGCCCTCTCGCTCTTTACGGCAGTCGATAAGACCGGCTATACCAATCCGACACCAGCACCGTTTGACTTTACCGGCGCGGCAACCGATCTTACTGAAGTCGCCATGATCGATGCCTCTGCTTCAGGCCTTGCTGCTGATGGGACCTGCCCCGGTACCTGGCCTGCAGACGGTCGCGCAGGTGGTGTGCCGGCCTGCAGCACCAAAGGCCCTGACTGGATCATGATCGGCAACGAAGGCGGCTTCCTGCCGATGCCGGTGGTGATCCCTCCGCAACCGATAACATGGAACATGAACCCCAGTATGTTCAACGTGGGCAACGTCAATGGCGGCTCGCTGATCCTCGGCCCTGCTGAGAGGGCAGACGTCATCGTCGACTTCTCTGCTTACAGAGGCAAGACACTGATCTTATACAATGACGGCTCAGCTCCATGGCCTGCGCTTAATCCTCAGTACGACTTTTATACCGGCAACCCTGACGGAACTGCATCAGGCAGCGCTCCCTCAACCGCTCCCGGCAAAGGCCCCAACACAAGGACCATCATGCAGTTTAGGGTCGCTGATATAGCTCCTGCTGCAACCTATGATACTGCGCCTTTGATCACTGCCTTTACCTCGACCTATGTCCCTGGACCTACGCCAAGCGGCACAAAGGGCGTATTCCAGCAAGCGCAGGACCCGATCATCGTAGCACAGGGTAATATGAACCCCACAGGTGACCCGGTTTTGTATGAGGCATTTTTGGGTTCACAGGACTATAGTGCCTATAATAAGGCCTATAACAAGACCTTCCCGGCCACGTATCCAAACTGGGGAATAGTCCCAAAGATCAATGATAAGATCATCAGTTTCAAGACCCTTACCGATTCTAATGGTACCGTGGCCCCAACAACGCAGAGCATCGCAATGAAGAACAAGTCAATCCATGATGAAATGGGCGCGACTTTTGATGACTATGGCCGCATGCGCGCTGCCCTCGGTCTCGAAAAATCCGGTGGAGGCGGACTTCAGGTGAATTTCGTTGTGCAGACTTACAGCTCTCCGGCCACAGAGAACCTGACAGCCAACGGAGTTCAGGTCTGGAAGATCACCCATAACGGTGTGGATACGCATCCGATCCATTTCCATCTCTTTGACGTACAGGTCTTAAACAGAATCGGCTGGGACGGCTTTGTCCGCCTGCCTGACCCGACCGAGCTGGGATGGAAAGAAACGGTCAGGATCAGCCCGCTTGAAGACACCATCGTTGCCATTAAGCCGATAGCGCCGACTCTTCCGTTTGGAGTGCCATCAAGCTTTCGGCCACTGAACCCGGCAACGGAAATTGGCTCCACGACAGAGATAACACAGATCGACCCGGTAACCGGCAATGCTTATGCAACGCCACTTACCAACTCCTGGGCTAATTTCAAGTGGGAATATGTCTGGCATTGCCATATCCTCAGTCATGAAGAAAACGACATGATGAGGGCAATGTCATTGCATGTAGTCGAGGCAGTACCCGCAGCACCGACGTGGGGATCGGCTGTGATAGTAGCAGGCCCTCCTTATCATGTTGATCTTACTTGGAATGACAAATCAGCTACCGAATATCTGTTCCGTTTAGATCGTTCAGTGGACGGTGGAGCATTTACCAAACTCGTAGATGTGCCGGCCAATACTACTACCTATTCGGATTTGACTGCAACTAATCTCCACATATACAGATACACGGTAACAGCTGTGGGTGCTCAAGGCTCAGCAACGTCAGGAATAATCACGGCATCACCTCCACCGCCTGGGGCGTCAACACTCACATCGCCTGTAGCGGGTGCTACTATTGCTACCACAACGCCATCCTATACATGGACAGTGGGAGCATCAGAGGGGGCTACCCAATATCGACTCTATATTGCACGGCAGGGTGCAGGAGTTATTCCAGGTGGTGATCAGACATTTAATGCAGCAGCTATCTGCACAGGAACAACAGCTGTGGATACCTGCACAGTGAACACACCACCAATGCCGACTTTGACGAATAATACGACATATACCTGGAATGTTCAGGGGAGTAATGTGGGGGGTGCTGGCCTGTGGGCTGGAGCGAGATTATTCACCGTAACAACAGCGACAGTTCCTGGTGTTCCGACACTCACGTCACCTGTAGCGGGGGCAGTTATCGCTTCTACTACCCCGTCTTATACCTGGACAGTGGGAGCATCTGCAGGGGCAACCCAGTATCGGATCTATCTTACACAGTCGGGAGGGGGCGTCATTCCTGGTGGTGACCAGACGTTTAACGCTGCTGCCATCTGCACAGGAACAACGGCAGGGGATACCTGCACAGTGAACACACCGCCAATGCCAACATTGACGAATAATACGACTTACAGTTGGAACGTGCGAGGTATTAATGCAGCTGGTAATGGTGCATGGGCAGGCTCCAGATCGTTCACCGTAACAACAGCGACTGTGCCTGGGGTGCCTACTCCCACACCGCCTATTGGTGGGATAATCGTAGGCTCCACGACGCCGTCCTATACATGGACAGTGGGAGCATCTGCAGGGGCAACCCAGTATCGGATCTATCTTACGCGGCAGGGGGCTGGCGGAGTGCCAGGCGGCGATCGGACGTTTAATGCTGCAGCCATCTGCACAGGAACAACAGCAGTGGATACCTGCACAGTGAATACACCGCCAATGCCGACCTTGACAGGCAATACCACTTATTTCTGGAATCTTCGTGGCATAAATGCAGCAGGTTCAGGCGCTTGGGCGGGCGCTCAACAGTTTAAAACACCATAAGTTATATGGTCTAATCAGTCCGGGGAGCGGATCACACGCTCCCCGGATCCCTTCTCCTGTTGGACACGTCACACGTTATAAATATTAATACCTCCCTCCATTGCGGCATTGAGTTTTTGGACATGCCTGTATGACAACATCAGGTGTCTACTTTTTAGGGAAGCTTACGCTACTGCCTTCAGCAGAACGCAAAAGAGGTCGTAAAAAAGGGACTATGAGGCGAGGAGGATAGCGACAAGCCTCTGAGCAGTTCTTCCATCCCAGAGCGCAGGAATGCAACCGGTCTTTCGCAGACCCTTCTTAAAGTCAGCATACGCATTGAGGATCCCCTGCTGAGTTATTCCCACAAGAAGATTGGAGCCTTCCCCGATAGTGATCGGTCTTTCCGTATTCTCGCGTATCGTGAAGCAGGGGATGCCAAGCGCAGTCGTCTCTTCCTGAAGACCGCCGCTGTCAGTAAGGACAAGGGCAGCATCTTTCCATACAGCAAGGAAGTCGAGGTAAGACTGGGGCGGCATCGTCTTTATATTTGAACGGTCAATGATATGCATAAGCCCGCATGCCTCGACATGCTTCTGGGTTCTCGGATGGATCGGAAATATGATCGGCATATCCTGCGAGATCTCCGCAAGGGCATTCAGTATTCCGGTTAATGTTTCCGGGAAATCAACATTCGACGGCCTGTGCAAGGTACATACAGCATAGGGTTTAGAGACTGTCAGCCTGCCAGTTTTAGAGCCTGTCAACTTATTCAAGCAGTAATGCAATGTATCTATCATGATATTGCCGACGTGATGTACATGGCCGGCAGCCTTTCCCTCTTTTTTAAGATTTTCCAGCCCGCTCGGTTCAGAAACAAAGAGAAGATCGGATATCGAATCTGTCACGATCCTGTTGATCTCCTCTGGCATGGTCATGTCTCCGCTTCTCAGTCCGGCTTCGACGTGTGCCACTTTTATGTTCAACTTCTTTGCTGTTATGGAACAGGCCAGTGTGGAGTTCACGTCGCCGACAACCACTACAAGATCAGGAGTTTCGCTCTGACATACCTTTTCAAATTCGACCATGATTTTTGCGGTCTGTTCAGCATGAGAGCCTGATCCCACATTCAAAAAATAGTCTGGCTCAGGAATGTCAAAGTCCTCAAGGAAGACCCTGGACATCTCATAGTCATAATGCTGCCCGGTATGCACGAGCCTCCAGCTAACATTGCCTGACGGCTTCCTAGCTTGCTGGCTTGATAGCTTATTTAGTTCATGGATCAGCGGTGCGATCTTCATAAAGTTTGGACGGGCGCCCGCAACAAGGAGTAGTTTCATTTTTTTGCAAAGACCATATCCTTTAAAAAAATAAAACCGTATTTCAATATATTTAGGGCCTTGCTCTTGTCATAAATGCTTCTGTACAACCATTCCAGCCCTACCTTTTGAATTGCCTTTGGCGTTCTCTGCTTTACTCCGGCCCAAACATCTATTGCTCCTCCAATGGTCAAACAGAAGCCAACGTTCAGATCCTTTTGATAACGGTGAATAAAATATTCCTTCTGCGGCATTCCCAAGCCTAAAAAAAGAATGTCAGGTCGGGCCTGGTTAATTTGTTTAACGATTTGAGGTGTTTCCTCTGCCTTAAAATATCCATGTCTGGTGCCTACTATCTGAAGACCGGCAAAACGCATTTGAAAATTGTCGACTGCTTTTTTAAGATTCATGGGTGATGCACCGAAAACAAACAATCTCCAGCCTTCAGCTTTAGAACGTGTCATAAGGGCTTCTGCGAGGTCTATCCCTGTCACTCTCTGAACACTATCATATCCCAATCGTCTGCTAAGCCAAACAATAGGAACACCATCTGCGATTATCAGGTCTGAAGAATTTACTGCATCCCGAAGTTGAGGGTCTTTCTTTGCAAACACATACTTGGTCAGATTTAGGGGAATACAGCGAGACTTTTTCCCTTGGATAATACGTTCTTCGATATAGGCAAGCATCTCGTCTATATTCCCTGAACTGATCTTCAGGTGGACTAATGGATGCCGGTCAATCATTTTTCAACAAGGATATTTTCAAGCTGCAGCACGTCAAGATCTGATCTCAAAAAAGTGCTGATCGCATCGGAAGGCGTACACACAATAGGTTCACCATGCAGATTGAAGGACGTGTTCAATACCCCTCCTACTCCTGTGAGCTTTTCAAACTCGGAAACGAGCTCGTGAAACGAAGGGTGATTTACAGGATCAAGTATCTGGGCCCGTGCCGACTTATCAAAGGGATGGAGTCCCGCCGCTATGGCATCCCATGCAGCCTCTTTTGTGTCGGAAGCAATGGTCATGAACGGGCACTTGTAGTCAGCACGGAGTTCAAGATATATCTCGCGGTATTCCTGAAGAATCGCAGGAGCAAAAGGCATCCAGAAGTCCCTCATTTTGATGGCTTTGTTTATCCGGTGAATAATATTCGGATTTTGTGGATCGGCAATTATAGATCTGTTGCCCAAGGCTCTTGCGCCCCATTCCATTTTTCCAGTGAATCTGCCGACGATCTTCTTGTCCGCAACTTTTTGAGCAACAACGCTATTGATATTCTTATGCTCGCTGATCTTCATGCCTGAAGATGCAAGATGTGTATCTATGGCGGCTCTGATATCATTATCGCTGTATGACATACCCCAATAGATCATGCCAAGCGGCTTTATAGTATCTTCAGGAAACCCTGCTTTTAGAGCTGCCAGAATTGCTGCTCCCACCGGGTTAGACTCATCACCGCAACTCGGAAAGACGAACAAAGACTTCACTTCAGGCAGTTTTGAAATAAGATAATTTACCTTTACATTCATGAAGCCGCCTCCGGAAAGGGCAAGGTCGCCACAGCCCGTAGCCTTTATGGCATTTCTGATCCACTGTAGCACGATCTCCTCAAAGAAATCCTGCACTCCACCAGCCACCCAGTCAAATCTCTTTTCTGCAAGGGTATCCCTGAATTCCTTCATGAACTGCCACTTCCATAAACCCGAAGTATTATGAAAAACCAAAGGATTTTTCTCTGTGATCCTAAAATATCGTCGGAAGATCTCAAGGATCTCTTTTCGTCTGCTCTCGGATGCATATGGTGCCATGCCCATAACCTTGTATTCATGAGACATCGGCTTCATTCCCAAAAATTGGGTTATTCGCGTATAAAATTCACAGATGGAGTTATAGTTGAACACCTCTGCAATTCTTGTCAGTTCCCCGTTTGTTCCAATATTTACAGTCCCGCAGACAGCATCCCCGGAGCCATCAAGGGTTATCACAAGATTCTTATCCTTCTTATACCAGTTCATGTAGTAGGCTGTAGCTGCATGCGAGAGATGATGTTCAAAGAAAAAGATATTCTGAGTCCTAATTCCAAGCTCTGCAATGTGTGCAAGCATCAGTTCCTTTCTCCGGCGGATAATTGATCCACTGAGACTATGGATGAGCTTGATGTTGCCTGATCCCTGCAACAGATTGCCGGGGCATACCTTTGCTGCATACGAAAAAAGTTTTTTGTAGCCTTGGGGGTTGAAATAATGCTCGGAGCCAATCTGGGGCATGAGGGAGCAGACCCCAACTGCATCGATGTCATTATAGCCCTTACCCGCAGTTTCAAGACATTTCCTTATGGCAGCTGCAGGAAAGCCTGTCCATTCCTTTTCCCTGTTTAGTCTTTCCTCGGATATGCAGGCAACGATTTCGCCGTCTTCAAGCAAACAGGCTGTTGCGGTATGCCCATCATGAATACCAAGCGTCAACATTTTATCTTTCTCTCATATAATACTCAGTTAGTGCATGGAAAGCCCATGCCTGGCCCCATCGCATATAGGGTAATTTGTTCGTATAATTAGGCTTCTTCTGGAAATAAAAAAAACCACTCTCATCCTGAAGATTGTTTGTCATCCATTGCACTATCTTACCGGTCAGACTTTGATATTCTGCACCCAATCGGGAGAAAAAGGCTATGGCCTGTGCAGGCGAATGAATATCTATGGGATATAGCTTATCATGAAAATACTTAGGCGCGCCGTCATCAAGAAAAAACTGGTTGCGATAGAACTCCACCCCTTTTTCAAAATTAGTGCGGTATTCCGGGCAAAGGCCCTCATCAAGAAAATACAGAATGCTCTGGAGATTAAAACCGGTATGAAATGAATCAATCCAATGGGCTCTCTCTTTTTCGGCATAATACCAAGAACCGTCTTCTCTTTGATGGTGAATACTGTAGTGCAGGCTCGAGAGCGCTGCATCCTTCATGCTGCTGTCAGCCGTATACTTCATCAACCTCGCGAGCAGTGAAGAGCCAAGCAAATTCGCATTATGGACGTAATAATGATCGAAAGGGGTGTAGCTGAAACAGAGCATGTCGCCATATACTTCCCTGTTGAGGTCTCTTGTAATGAAGTCCTTAATTGAAAGGGCCATTGATAAGGCCTTTTCTTTTCCGGTGTATTGATAGGCATCAAGCAGGGCATGACCGATGAAAGAGGAATTGACTATGGTCGGTGTATATTTCGGAACGAAGAAGGCCCTCGACTGCCAGTCGAAATTATATCCCCAGCAGCTGCCTGCATAGCCCTGACTTTTTGTCTGTTCGAGCAATCCAAGAATATGTTCTATCTGCCGCAAATATTCCGTCTTCTTCTCGACTGCATAGAGCTTTGCATACCCCCAGAGGAACAACCCGAGACCCTTGGGATTATATCCCTTTTTAATCAGCAGCAGTGGCCGCAGGTTTATCGGGAGCTTTTTCAACGCCTGGATAAAGGCAATTCTGGGATACTTGCTGCCAAAAGATAATGCCCTGAGGATCGGCGAGTTGAGTGCATCATAAGGATCGTAGCCGGAGAATTTCTCAGCTTCGATGTAATTTCTTAACTTATGAAGTGAATGTTCGATATTCATGTTTACCATTTTTGCGACGATGTCTGGGAAACGGTGAAGCGCGTCACCCTCTCATCCTATTTTGATTGCCTTTCCCATTCTCAGCGATTCGAGCACCTTAAATGTGGCCAGTGTAGCAGCATAGATCTCTTCAAAAGGAATGGGAGCTGCTGTCCCTTTTCTAATCGAGTCAATAAAGGTCCTTACCATCTCCTTCTGTCCCTTATCCTGGCTGAGGAGGTTTTTGGTGTATGGTTTCCCGGAGCCGAAGACCTGGAGCTCTTTGAAATCTTTCAGTATAACTGTCGTGCCAGCCCGGTAAATCTCGATATATTCCTTGAACAAAGACTTTGGACCGTTTGCAAAATACGCAACAGTCCCTATCGATCCATTCTCAAAGGAGATATTGATATTCAACGTGTCCTGTTTATTTCCGGGATCAGGCAATGCAGTTGCAAAGACAGTGACCGGCAGAGAGCCGTTCATATAGATCAGGAAATCAATAAAGTGGCATACCTCGCCGACGATCCGGCCGCCGCCAATCTTCATATCCTGTATCCATGAGTCGGCAGGGATATGTCCGGCATTTATACGGTATATCATGGACATGGGACCTATGCCTGTCTTTTCTTTCATAACTTGCGTCAAGGGAGAGAATCGGCGATTAAAACCAACCAACAGCAAAGGGAATGAAGAATGAGGAATGAAGAATGAGGAATTTGATTTATCAATTCCTGATAATGATGTTCCTTCGTCATCCTGCTTTCCGCATTTTACATTAGCTTCTGCAATCGTATTTCTGCATTCTGCAATCTCTTCTAATTCGGATTCCCTTAGGCATAAAGGTTTTTCAACGAAAATGTGTTTGCCGGCAGACAGCGCTTTCTTTACGTAATCAGCGTGGCTGTCATGACGTGTGGCGATAAATACAGTATTGATCCCGGCGTTGCCGAGAATGTCAGTTTCAGATGAGGCGCAGAATTCAAAGCCGTATTTGTCCGCAACAGTTCTTGAACTGGTACCAGATGAGGTCATAACCCCTTTCAGCAGGATATCCTTTCCCTTCGGGATATTGGGGAGAAGATTACCCGTGGCATAACTGCCTGCACCGATAAAGGCAATGTTGACTGTTGACTGTTGAAAGTTGAAGGTTGAGGGGTTAATGGCATTCTGACCCCTGAATTCTGAATTCTGAATTCTGAAAATTGGTTTGTTCTCAATTTTCTTATCAACTTCATATTCGATCAGGATACCGAGGAATGGCTCGCCTTTCCCCATGATCAGGTTGTACGCAGAGAGTGCATCATCGAGCTTGAATATATGTGTTGTCAGATAATCCATATCCAGTTTCCCGCTTTGGGCAAGTGCCTGAAAAGCCTTCATGTTCCTGTTTTCGGTCCATCTCACATAGCCTGCAGGATAGTCGATCCCTTTTTCCTCGTAATTCAGATCGTATCGCCCTGGTCCGTATGAGCAGGACATTTTGAGTTCAAGCTCTTTCTTGTAGTAGTGCGGATCCCGGTCAAAACCCGTTGCCACGTCACCGACAATGACCACCTTTCCTTTTTTCTTCGCTAAACGGCCCGCAAGATTTATAGGGTCAGTGCTGTCGGTCGCTGCGGTGATGATCGCGGCATCTGCTCCAATGCCATCTGTAAATTCATCTATCTTCTCGGCAAGCCCGGCATCTTTGCGCTCAAAACAGAGATCTGTGCAATGCTTTTGCGCAAGCTCGGCCATGAGGGGGTCAATGTCTATCCCGATAACTCTTATGCCGGAGGCTCTTAGCATGAGGCAGGTCAGATGCCCTATAAGGCCGAGGCCGATAACAACGCAGGTTTCCCCGAGCTTCAGGTCTGCCTGGCGGATGCCCTGAAGAGCGATCGCCCCCAGTGTGTTATATGCAGCCCGTTTCAGAACCGTTTGCACAAGATCGGAACCATTCTGTATTTTGACTTCCGAGTTCTGAATTGCCGAGAGTTTAACGCACAGGTTTCGCGGAACAGCTACCACCTCCGCATGACTTGCATATCCTCCCCCGGCGCAGGCAACAAGATCGCCGGCAGCAAACCCCTGAACTTCCGATCCGACTTCAATAACCACTCCGGCAGAACTGTACCCCAGCGGCGAGTACGCATCAAGCTTCTTCATCACAGCCCGGTATGCCTGAACCGGCCCCTGCTGCATCACAACGTCGATCACCTGCTTCACCTGCTGTGGCCGTTCCTTTGCCTTGCCGATAAGACTCTTCCGTGCAGCACTGACCGTGCTTCCCTCTGTGCCTGCGCTGATCAGGGAAAAATGGTTCATTACAAGGAGCATGCCTTTTCCCACCACAGGGATTGGTACCTCCAGCACCTGCATCTTTCCATCTTTAAGTTTTTGGGTTAATTGTTTCATGACAATATCAAAAAACGGTTACGGACAGTGGGGTCAGGGTAAAGGGGAGCGTAAACCACATTGCTACAGTTAGCCAAAGAATAGCAGAAATTTCACGCAGCAGAAAGTTCTCTCACATGCGTAATATCCCTGTTTCCTACCGATCGCACAGAGGAGGAAGGCAATGTCACGACTGCAACAGTCCCCCCGTCGAGCGTCATAAATTCAACTTCGAATGCTTCACCGTCACGGTATATATGAACAACAGTACCAACATCACCCGTCTTCAACCCTTCATCAGGCATGTCTTTCAGTAAAACAATACGGTCATGCTCCCTTATCATAATCTCCTCCTACACTGGATAAGCAGTTATTAATCGCGGCTCTGAAGAGCCTTCTTCAATTATCCAGACTGTCCTTATCGAAGGCTTAACGCCAGCTGGCGTCTCAACGGGTCCGTCTACGCAATACCGCATTCCATATTCAGTCCTCACTGTTTTTACGACAGGATGAGTCATCCCATGTTTTCTTAACATTTCAGCCATTACTTCCCACTGATTTACTGCAAAGCCGAGTTTCATGAAAAAAGCTGCCTTTGTCCGACCGTCAGGATGAGATTCACATAAAAGATATTCAATAATCTTTTTGCGATCAACCCTCGCACTCCCAGCATTCGGTACCATGACTGCTTCCATTATATTATAAAATGTCCAAAATAGCCTAATCGATAAGACTCTTCCGTGCAGCACTGACCGTGCTTCCCTCTGTGCCTGCGCTGATCAGGGAAAAATGGTTCATTACAAGGAGCATGCCTTTTCCCACCACAGGGATTGGTATCTCCAGAACCTGCATCTTTCCATCTTTAAGTTTTTGGGTTAATTGTTTCATCTCTTTTTAGCCCATACAAACTGATAGAAGCCGATAAATTGAGCGAGATAGCGCTCGACAATAGGATATTTCCCGCCAGTGAATGGAAAGTGGGCTTTCTTCATATTTGTCACGATGAAGCCTGCTTTTTCCAGCATATCGACTATCTCTTGTCGATGGTAGATATTGGCGATTTTGCAATTCGGTCCATCCGTGCAGTGATGGTACCATCCGTTCCATGAAAAATACGAGGGTCCTTCTCTTCTGAAATTGGAAATATGCCCGGTCCAGGGCTCTGAAGTCCGGAGACTTATGCTGGTCTTGAGAAGTGCCAATAAGAACCGGAGCCTGAAATAAAACTGTATGCGGCCCCAATAATTAAAAGAGTCCTTTGAATATAACATCAGGACAATTTCCCCTTCTGACCTTGTTACGCGGAAGATCTCGCTCAGGGCCTTCATGATATCGGTTGTATGATGGATAACGCCGTGAGAGTATACTAAGTCAAAGGAGTTATCAGCAAACGGCAATGCCTCCGCATTTCCCTTCAGAATCGATCCTTTTAAATCCAATATTTCAAAATGACGTTTTGTTGCTTCGACAGATTCCGTGGTCAGATCAACGCCGGTATAAGACATTGCATATGCTGCCCATCGCGATGCATCTGCACCAACACCAAGACCTATTTCGAGCAGGTCCTTCCCTGCTGCGGATCTCCAGTTGATAAGCCAGTCCAGATGGTGTTCTTTCCCGTATCTGAATCGGCGGTATTGCTCAAAAAACTCCGCGCTCGGGTATTTCGCAGTAATAAAATGCCGCCCGCAGAGGTTTTGGTTCCAGAAGTCTTCTACCTGTTTTAAGTTATCCATTGTATCGTAATGACCAATTAATACTGGATAGAAGAATTATCGTGAGAAATGGATTATTCACCGACAATGTCACGGATAACCTTTGCCGGATTTCCGGCAACGATCACATTCGGCGGCACGTCTTTTGTCACCACCGGGATTGGTATCTCCAGAACCTGCATCTCGCCGTTCTTAAGTTTTTGCGTAAGTTGTTTCATTCCATCACCATGCGGTAAGCATTATTTATAGTATGTGACCTATTTCTTAATCGCTCTAAAGTCAACGTGCAGAGCACGAGGAGCATGCCGCTCACCACAATACTTATCCCATAATAGGCATATCCTGGAATATCAAATCTTCTTATGAACATGTACACTATTCTGATAATCAACATCTGTAGGATATATCCAAAAAGAGTATATCGTCCCAGAAGTCTTATAAAATGGTTCAAACTGCCGGGAATAAGTTTGAAAAAAAAGACAAACAGGAGAAACCAGAGCAGCGCATCAATGCTATAGGCAATCCATAGTTTGCCGATATATTTCATTATATAATGAATATCATTATAAAGTAATTGATATAGGCCAAATATGATTACTACCGGGATACCCCTGGTATTTTCGAGCATGCTCCAAATATCCTCAAATCTTCCCTGAATGGTCATCATTCCAATAACCATGCCAAACAGGCCAAGCCCTACTACCATTGTCACTCCTTTGGCGGGCCCCACAATAAGCATACCCATGGTTAATCCAAGCAGGAGCCATACGTTAACCCGTCCAAGGAGCATTGATGCTGCCAGAAGCAAAAGGCCGATATAATACAGGATCTCAAAGGATACAAGGCTGCCATTTACGCTGATCACCAGATTGCGCATTAGTCCTCCAGGCGATGCGATGGCCTTGATCAGCGCATCTAATCGGTGGCCTACTCCAAGTGAATACAGAATGAAATTAAGTCCTATCACCAGGCCGATGATCTTGAAGCCCCTTTTCCTCAATCTCTGCCTTACCTTGCCGGGCTCTTTCTCTACTTTCGGAAGATAGTGCCAGCCGCAGAGGAAACCGCTGATGATCAAAAATGCAAAGTGGATAAAGGCGATCCGCTTCGGTATCCACTGAATGGCTTGCCAATAATGCGAGCCCTCAGCTACCGAAGCAGAGTGATACAGCAGCATGACCACAACCAGCATGCCTTTTACCACATCGAGATCGGCATTTCGACTAAACGGCTGCTGAAGAGTTGAATTCATTGGAGGTCTCCCGCTATTTCAGTACCCGCTGAGACATTGTGCGACTTATGCATGAGTGCTTCAAAAAACCCAACATTGTTGCTGATCACCGATCGATAAAGGTCTGGTGCCAGACTTCAAGCCAAAGAAGCTGCCAGAGCTGATTTGCGTTATATTCGAAACCATCCAGATGCCGGTCGATCAATTTCTTCACAAAAGGATACCTGAAATATCCCCGACGCTTAATCGTCTCCTCCGAAAGAAGATCCAGCATCATTTCTTTTGCCTGATCCTTTAACCAGGCGCCGACCGGCGCTCCGAAGCCTGCCTTCTTTCTCCAGACGATCTCCTTCGGCAGATACTTGTCGGCAATCTTCTTGAGTAGATACTTTCGCTCCAGCCGTCTGAGCTTCATCGTGGACGGCATTGCAGCTGCCTTCTCAATAAGCAGGTGATCAAGAAAGGGGACCCGCACTTCGACCGAAGCCGCACTGCTCATTTTGTCCGTGTAGAGCAGATTGAGGTTAGGCAGAAAGGTCTTAAGATCGATGTTCATCATAGACTGAACTGGATTGGTCTTGCCGTATTCATCATAGACATTCCTATGACCTGAAAAGATATCCGCCCATTTAAAATCATTGTTCAGAAGTTGTTGCATTTCACCCTCGGAGTAATATGACAGATATCCGAAATAGCGATCGAGAAAAGGCATATTTGCATTCTTAATAAATTTCTTGGCATTTCTGATAAAAGGGCTCGATCCTCCGGCTGCCCTTCGGACCCACCATTCAATAGCTGTCGTCCTGAGAAACCCAGGAATATGCTTGTACCAATCGGCAATCTGATTGGCAAGATATCTCGGATACCCTCCGAAAACCTCATCTCCGCCGACTCCGGAGAGCATGACCGTACACCGCTCTTTTGCGGCCTTGCAGATAAGATACGTGGTAATAGCCGCAGAATCAGCAACCGGCTCATCCATATGCCAGACAAGTTTGGACAGTAGGTCTACAACATCTGTTGAAAGGATCAGCTCATTGTACGCAACATTTAGATGCTTTGCAGCAATGCGTGCATGCTCAAGGTCGGAAAGAATAACATCCTTAGCCATATCTTCCGGTCGAAAGCCGGTAGTATATGTTGTCACCGGCTGATCCGATACTTGGTTCATATACGCGATGATCAGCGAGGAATCAACACCGCCCGACAGAAATGCGCCGAGCGGCACATCGCTGATCATCTGCTCCTTTACGGTGCGGCGCAGTTCTTTGTCGATCAGATCCATCCACTGTTTTTCTGATCTGGTGCTGTCGCAGGAGGTGAGGTCCGGGTTCCAGTAGCGCTTTTTGACCAGGCCCTGCTGAGAAACTTGCAGGGTATGGCCGGGTTCAAGCATGGAGATATTTTCGAACAGGGTGTCAGGCGCAGGCACCCAGAGAAAGCTCATGTACCGCGGCAGCATGGAGGTCCTGACCGAGGCTGTTACGCCTGGAAATTTCAGCAGCGTCTTGATCTCCGATCCAAAGACAAAATACCCGTCCTGCATTACGTAATAAAAAGGCTTGACGCCGACATGGTCACGTGCCGCAAAAAGGAGATTCTTTTCCGGATCATGGATGGCAAAGGAGAAGATCCCACGGAGCTTATTCACCACTTCTTCGCCCCAGGTCTCATACCCGGCAACGATCACTTCCGTATCGGAATTAGACCTGAAGACCACCCCTTTTCCCGACAGTTCGCGCCGAAGTTCCTGATAGTTGTAGATCTCGCCGTTGAAGACGATGACGGACTTCTGGCGGGGGGAATACATGGGCTGCTGGCCGTGAACTATGTCGATTATTGCAAGTCGTCTGAATGCCATGCCGCACGAGCCGGCGACATATTCCCCGTGATCGTCAGGCCCCCGATGGGCCAACAGATCGCCCATGCTTCTCAGGAGAGGAAGGGCTTCTGCAATACTGCGGTGTTCCGGATTAAAATAGCCTGCTATCCCGCACATCTGTCTGATAAAACGGCATTAAACGCATGCGATAGGCGCTCTACCATCTTTCCCTCGGTAAAATTCTCCTCGTAGAGTCTTCTGCTCTCTCTGCCCATCTTCAATCGCAACTCTTCATTCTGTATCAATAACAATATCTTCGCAGCGATTTGTGCAGGGCTTTGCGTGTCAACGATAAACCCATTCAGACCGTCAATGACAGACTCGGTTATAGCCCCCTGGTCAGTCGAAATTATCGGAAGCACTGCGGCCATTGCTTCGATGATCACCCAAGGATGGCCTTCTGGTTCGCGGGGAGGGAAGATAAATATGTCTGCCTCACGAAAAAAAGACCATTTCTCGGCGCCTGTTGCGATGCCGTGAAAGATTACCGGGAGATCATTACGCTGCACGAGCTCAAGGATATTCTCCTTAATTCCATCAGAGAACCAGTCGCCAACCACATGCAGTTCATATCCTGCAATACCAGATTGCTCCCTAATCCTGACTGCAGCCTCCATTACATCTTCAATGCCCTTTGATGCCTGAAGATTCGCCAGATAGAGAAGTCTGACCCTGCCTGAGATCTTCTTCACGCCAGGATTAACAGGGAAGTCCGCGCCATTCGGCACAACAAAGATTCTCTCATTGGGAAAGTGGTTTGCGAAGAGACTACGCAGTTTTTCGCCGAGGACAATAACTCCCTGCGCACGCTTGAGGATAAAGGATACGTAAGCTTGCATAATCCCCGAGGTTGAGTTGAGCCAGTGCCTGAAGTTACCGCCTCTGAGCTGGAGAAGCGTTCTGCTGCCCAGCATCCAACTTATAAGGATAAAGACAGAATCTTTAAGGAATCCAATTTTTGTCTGGCTGATCGGAACCATAATCAATGATGGGCTATATTTTATAATTTGAAGGGTGAGCTTTATATATAATTTCAAATTATCCAAAATGCGGCTTGGAGTCCATCTACCCAAGGTGGATAGTGTTTCATGTGTATTAGTATTAAGATTTATCAGGGTGAAATACTCATTCATTTGAGATTTCATTAGAATCTCAGTGGCAATTGAAGGGCCCATATATGGAGGTGGAAGTGGGCCTAAAAGTAACACCTTGGGCTTAGACTTAGTCATAAAATTGATAATGATTCAGCACAACTGATAAGAGCATGGGCTACCTGTAGGGATAATTATACGGAGGAATTCTTTCGCGTATAGCTGCTTTCGGTCGGCTCAATAAAGTCTCCATATTCAGCGCTCCGCCAACGATCATGTAGATTATCCACTGAAATGATGTATAAGTAACAGTGCTTGCGGATATCCCTATTAAGAGCAGTGCTATTAAAGAAACCAGAACCATGGTCTTTTGTCGTTGGGGTAATTTCAGGGCCAATAGTCTTCTGATAAGCAGGGCATGAAAAAGAAGATAGAATAATAGCCCCAGCCAACCTATCTGCAACAAAAGAAAAAAGTAACTTGAATGGGCATTGGAGCTCACTCCGCTGCCGAAGAGTTGCTGGAGGAAACTGCCTTCATTGAATTTGAACCAGATGTCCTGCCAGACACTTATCCTGCCTGTCAACATTGTCCTGTATTCCTTTTCAGTTAGCAGCTCCATTAAATCAACCTTCTGCTGGAACTCGGTGGTAGTCTTATTGATTGCTTTATCAAGATAAGGAAGTGACAAGAATATTATTACTACAATAATTGGAAAAAGCTTCACTGCGGTTTTGAGGTTTCTTATAAAAAAAACCAACAGGATCAATATAGATACACCGATAATCGATCTGGTGCCTCCTGCTAAAACAACGAGAATATTCAGGGGCAAATAAAGCAGATGCACAAGCCGATATCTCTTATTAACATTCCCTGAATAAATAAGATATGAGTTGCTGACTAAGGATGCAATACTGACCATTCCAGCTGTGGCGGCATCGTAATAGAACCCTGCCGCTCGATATTCCCTTACAGAATCTCTCGTAAAATTCATAATGAGGACCCCTGCATGGCTTGCACCTCTTTGTACACATGCTGCAAATATGGGTATGAGGGTAGAGACAAATATAATCTGAAACAGCGTGACAAGACTCTCTTCGTCTCTCAGGAACTGCCGGCCAATCATCAACCCGAAAAAGAGGCCTGACTGCCGGACAATGAAATTAACACTGAAGGTGTCTTCATTAAGAGCCATTGCAGCTGTAACCCAAAGAAGATATGAAAAAGAGGCCAGCATTGGCAATTTCATGCTTCCCTTCCGTATCAGAATGCCTGGAACAAGCAAAATAATAACGGGTATTACAGAAAGCTCAAGAAGTCTGAACGGCATATCAATCATATCCAATCCTACATACCATAGAGCGTCAAATGTGAATTTTGTGCCAAAAATCAGAAAGACAGTCTTTCGTGAATTTGTCAGTGCAAGAAAAGAAAACAGCAGTAAGATCATGGCTCCGCCGATAAAGGCCGAAAGCTCTGAATATTTTCCAATGATAATAAGACACAGTATTATAACGTTAAAAGCCAGTACCTGCCTGACAACATTGCCCGCCTTAGAATTGGAGAGAAATTGTCTACCTAAATCAAGTTCATGCGCCAATATATTAGCCATGTTATTGTCTCCGGCTGTCTTCGAAGATGGCATGTCTACTCATGTCTGCCCACATCTTCAAAAACAGTCGATAAGCGCATTCGAATGCTGCATTGCGGATATCATTATGCTTCATTATGATTGAAGCCAATCGCATTCATTTAATTCAGCAGTTCGACTCGTGAACATAGACATATATGCGCACACCTACTTAACTTATCTCCGTATATACCACAAATATATGCTCGTCATTAAGCATGTCCAGTTGCCAGACAACATATGCCATGAAGGGGCTCTGGATACCAAAATATACCACGATGCATCATCTATCCCGTTCCATCCTTCAATAAATTTGAAACGACCGAAATTTAGGTTATCAAGTTTCTGCTTCTGTTTACAGATCCCCTGATCCTGATCTATCTATTTGCAACATAGCTAATGGCTGAGACGAATCCTCGCGCCGCTTCGAAGAGAGAAGCCTTTTCACAGGCCCACTTACAAGCGGTTTCTCCAATTTGATGTGCCTCCTCAGGATTGTCCATAATCCAGTTTATTTTCTTCGCTATTTTTTCCGTTTCAGCAAAATCTACGGCAAATCCAGTCACGCCATCATCTATTAAATCGTAAGTTGCTCCAGCATTCACCGAGGATAGACAAGGTAATCCGGCAGCCATTGCTTCTACCAGTACAAGCCCCCAGATATCAAAATCCGTCTGAAACAAAAAACAATCAGCACAGGCCAACAGTGCAGGCATATCAGCTTTTTGCTTGTGCCCGTGAAAGATAACAAATTTCGCCAAATTATTGTCAATAACATATTTCTCAAGTCGAAGTCTTTCTTCTCCATCGCCAACAATATCCAGCAAAAAGTCATCTCTTGATATCGCCAAAGCCTTAACGACATCCAAAACTTTAACAACATTTTTTCTTGGAGAAAGCTCCCCTATATAAATTAAACGTTTTTTTCTCGTAACTGTTGCGCGAAGCTTTCTCAATTTCACAGTCTCTTCCTTGAAATATTCCGTATCTACAGTATTTATTGAGATCCATATCCGATTAGGGTCAGCACCCGATGATAACAGGTAGTCTCTAGCATTTGTGCCGTAAGCAATAAAAGCTGATGCCCGTTTAATCATGCAAATCCTTTGTATTATTCTCCACCACGGAATTGCCTCTCCCTTTTGTTTTACTGCGCCGGACCAAATGATATAATTAGTCTTTATCCGTAGCGACCTCAGCCAAAGCTTCACTGTAGCAAGAGAAAAACCGTTTGTTATTATCACCGACGGTCTTAAGTTATCTATGATACTGCCAAGACCCGCATACGTAAAGCTCACTTTTTCACGATCACTACACTTTATCTTCTTGGAGTGTATTACCACATAATCAAAAGCGCATTCGGACATATCGAATTGCCATTTGCGCCTGTCGTATCCCCTGGCTCCGAAGACAACTTTTAGCGCAAATCTCTGCGCCCTCAACTGTCTACTAAGTTCATTAAAGAGCGGAATGCGGTAAGGTGTGGGGATATTTGTAATAAGAAGGACCGTCTGCAAGGAAATCACAAGATCCACCGCCTAAACCACGACATAAGAAAATAAATATTCCACAACATGAATACACCATCTCGTCGGCCGTATCTCAGTGCATTGACCTCGGCAAGAAGTCGGCCCTTGTCGAATAAGCCGGTTGACCTACAGAAGCTTCCGACATTCTCGTCGATGTAATCGGCCATTATTTCGCCCCCCCATTCTCGTAACGGGACACAAAAGCCCTGTTTTTTTCGGTAAAGAATCTCTTTGGGAAGAAAAGGTTCCAGCGCCCGTTTCAATATATACTTGGGCTCGCCCCCCCTGATCTTCAATTCCCCTGGAATCGACAGTGCAAGGTTCACAAAATGATGATCTAGCATTGGTGTGCGGATTTCTACTGAATGTGCCATACCCATCCTGTCTGCTCTATACAGATAATGATTCGGCAAAATGTCTTTAACTCCGAGAAAGCACATCCAGTCAACATAGCTCTCCTTTCTACCAGCTTTCGGCACGGCCTCATAAAGATCATGAAATGTTCTTATAAGATTGTGAGAATTATGACTGCTTAATCGTGCAGCATATTCTGTTGATAGAAAATGTCGTTTAGCTCCCTCCTTGAATCCTCCTGCCCCTCCCCAAAAGAACTCATGGCCACACATCGCTCTGTTTAATATCTCATATATTGGCGAACTTTCCCGAAATAGCTTTTTCATGTATCGGAAAAGTGAGGGTCGAAAGGGCACTTTTGAAGCAAAACGATAAAGAGGATACAAATGTAGATATCTGAGCCAACTTCGGTATCCACAAAAAAGCTCGTCACCTCCGTCGCCGGTCATAACCACGCGTGTGCCATCCTTCCTCGCTGCCTCAGATATAAAATACAATGGAATGGAGGTAGCATCAGACAATGGCTCGTCATAAATATCAACTATTTTCGGAAGAAACTCGGTGATCTCCTCCTGAGACACGATTTTCTCATAGTGATCGGTCTTGAAGAGCATAGAGATCTCTCTCGCATGATGCAGTTCATTGTAAGCAGGGGCATCTTTAAAGCCTACGGAGTACGTCCGAATGCTGGCCGCAGGGGAAACGCGACGCATCATAGCAACGACGGCGCTCGAATCAACGCCCCCGCTGAGAAAGGCCCCGACCGGGACGTCGCTTACCATCCAGTCTTTGACTGCTCGTTCTAACTCGTCAGCGAGCCTGCGGCTTATTTCCAATTCGCTTAGCAAAGCATAATCCTTGTATTCAACTTCCCAGTATGGCTCATGTCTCTTGATACCTCTATTGTTCACAGTCATCATGTAGCCGGGATGAAGCTTCATAATCCCCTTGAACATCGTCAGGGGTGATGCGACTTTATTAAAAGTCAAAAAATAATATAAAGCCTCTTCATCAAGCGCAGCTCTTACCCAGGGAAGCGTCAAGAGTGCTTTGATTTCAGATGAAAAAGCAAAAATACCCTCAAAAACACAGTAATAGAAGGGCTTTATGCCGAGCCTGTCGCGTGCAATAAAAAGCTCTGCATCCCTGCTGTCATAAATTGCAAAAGCGAACATTCCATTTAAAAGGTCCAGGCAATTTCGACCAAATTTATGGTACAGATGTAAAAGCACCTCGGTATCGGATTTTGTCTCGAATTCATATTCTTGCAAGTATAATTCTCTGATTTCTTTGTAGTTATATATTTCGCCATTAAAAACAATGGCTATTTTGCCATCTTTGCTCAACATGGGCTGATGGCCAGACTCAAGATCGATAATACTCAGCCTTCGCATTGCAAGACCGACATCATCTTGAATAAAATAACCCTCGTCGTCAGGCCCCCGGTGAACAAGATGACTGTTCATCTCATTCAGCCTTGCCCTGATATCTATAGGTCTATGACTTACAATCCCGCAAATTCCGCACATATCTAAGACCTTAAGAAACTCTCACGCTTTTTCACCTATAAATTGGAGCATAAAGTGTCTCACCTGTTGCCATATAGAATTCATTATAGGTCTGCACCATCATAGAGAGTGTATATTTCTCTCTCACATATTTCTTGCCGTTTTCACCCACGCTTCTACGTAAATCTTCTGAGAGGCAGAGAATTCGAAGCAGTGAGGCGAGTACTGGGACATCACTTGCGATATACCCACCACCATCAGTGATATGCTCTATAAGACCGCCGCCGTCTCGCATAACTATTGCAGGAATCCCCAGCCCCATAGCCTCTACAACGGAGTTTCCAAAGGATTCGGCGGCATTCGACGGCAAAACAAAGATGTCCAGAACTTGGAGATAATCCCCCATATGCTCTTTTGTCCCAGTAAAAATAATGAGTTTTTCGATTGCAAGATCGCGGGTCATTTTTTCAAGAGAGCTTCGAGCCGGACCGTCACCTATAATATAACAGCGAACAGGCAGATCCCTGATCTGTGAAATTGCCTTGATAAGATAGTCTATACGTTTCAGTTCCCTTAAATTCGCGCTTGTCCCAATCCGGATGACCCCGTTGTCTGGGTCTTTAAGCTCGGTCAATATATCCTGTCTTGTCCGCTTTGGCTTAAGCAAGGAAAAGTCTATTCCGTTATAGGTTGTAAGTCTTTTTTCTCCAGGAATATTGAAAAAGTCATATGCAACAGAAGCCGCATGATCAGTATTGCCCGATATTCCGGCAAAATAGTTTCGCAAATAAAACCCGGCTATCTTGTACATGAGCAGGCGCTTCAGGCCGAACTTGTGACTCCCCCCCCTGTGTGTGTAGAAAAGTCTCTTTTTCTTTGACGACGCAAGATGCATCAGAAGCGGAGATGCGGCATGAAAGTGCAGAATGTCATAATCCTCGATGACCTCAAGAAACCTCCGCTTCACTGAGAAATCCGTCGCGCTCTTCTGGCCGAGCGCAAAAACTCTCGCCCCAGTCTGACCTGTAACATCTCCATAAAAGGACGCGTCCCTCGCAATAAGCAGATCGGACTCAAGTCCGTTTTCACGCTGGGCCCTGATAAGCTGATAAAGCGCTCTTTCCGCCCCGCCAATGGCCATGGTCCAAGTAATATGAAGGATTCTTTGTTTCACTTGCAGATCGACATTAATGCAGTCCGGGAGCTTTGCTGAATGGCCTTCATGCCTTGAGTATATGCCCGAATAACAAGGGGGTCTGCAGTGCCCTTTCATGGGTCTCGCTGATTATGCCTGTTATCCTTTCTGATTCCCTCTGATAGTTTTGCTCTATCCTTTGGAGTCTTTCTCTGAGGTTTGTCGTCGTAATTTCCCCGGATGCCATTACAAATTCCTGCATGTTCAGCATCCGAAAAATTCCCTTTGTCTTGAATCCCCAGTAAGAAACGGCCATGGCAGGGGTGCCTGCCACCAGTGAAAAAATAGCCGCATGCAGGCGCACCGTGACCATGTACCTGCCACCGCCATAAATATTTAATAACTCATCGGGGCTTAAAGGTCTGTCGATAAGCTGGAACTTCTCAGGATTATCCTTCCGCATGAAATCGTATAATTCCCTGCTTATGTCCGAATCGGATTCAAAACCTCTATAACCTTCAAAATGACTGCACTGGGTAACTATGACACATTTTTCTATGAGGTCGTTTCCGAGCATAAAATCTGCAGTGTCCTTCAACAGCGGAAACATATCTGAAATACTCTCTTCTTTGTTCATTAACTCCCTGACAACTAGAACAAGGTATTTCTTGAATGGCAGATTGTAGGATGAACAAGCAGCCTTCACTTGTTCTTCGCGCGGAGAATCGAGGCCAAAGACGCTGTCAGGCACCAACCTGATCTTGTTGGGATTAATGCCAAGACCTTTGATATAAGATTCTGAAAGCTCCTCTCTGGGCAGCACCATCTCGCTTCGGTTGAATACAAAATTTACCAGACATCTGTTGACAGGATTATGCAAAGGACCAAAGCTTTGGGCGTAGATCACATAAGGCTTTCGCAGCCGCCAGGCCATAAGAAGCGGAAAACAGAGCCAGTATATGGAGACCATGCTCTGTAGTAATTTGCCTTTTTTATCGTATAAGATATTTGTCCCCCTGCTTATGACGATTGCGCTCTCCTTTATTTCCTTCAGAGTCCTATTATTGATTGAAGAAGGAAAAATTACATGAAAAATGCTTAGTATTGTCCTGACCACCCATAATAGGGACTTTGCCCTCCTAAGATATGGGTTCCTGGTGTCGTAATTATCAGCCCGCGCAGGCAGAGGAAAAGGGAGTATTTCGACATCGGGGTATTTCGCCCTTATAAACGGATATGCCTTCTCAATTATGTCCTCCCTGGCATGGGATGAGACATAATTGATTTTATATCCTGGGAAATGCTTCCTGAGCACCTTTATCAGGCTGATTCCCAATGCGCTCCCTCCAGAATTTGTGTCAGGCAGCCCATGGACAATTGTTATCTTATTAGAGGGCATCTTTTTTCCGCGCAACAAAAAGAATATTCTTAGGGCCGAAGATGTCAAAGGACTTTCCCAAAAACTTTATAGCGGCCTCGTCAAGTCGTATGACCATCTCTGTTATAGGTTTGATGTTTATCCCTAAGCTGTTTACGAGTAGCATTACAAGCGCATCTCTTACTATTGAATATTCATAGTGTATGTTTTTAAATTCAACGCTCCCCTTTAGGATTCTAAACAGGTTATCACAGTCAATGTATTCCTCGCTACCATGTTCTCTTGCAGATTTCATGAATAATATTTTTAGCGCCTTTACAATAAAAGAGTTCTTCATGCTTTCGGGGGTCTTGATCTTTTCGTTGAAACCGAGCCAGCCGCCTCCAGCTACCTTGCTGAGCAGATAGAGGAGAGACTCCTCATGCCGAGGAAGATGGTGAAGCACTCCAAAGCCAAGCATTGCGTCGAAAAAGCCATTTCTGAAAGGCAGACTGCCAGCATCGCACAGAATAAAGTGTCCTTTGATTCGCCTCTTCGCTATCCGAAGGGCATTAAACGACAAATCCGTGCCGAAGTAGATTTTATTCTTGATGAAATCCTGATAGGCAGACATGACGCCTGCTGTTCCACAGCCGACTTCGATTACATTTGTTATGGGGCCCTGGGAGTCCAGCACTGAAAGGATATGCCTTTTTCTGGGCAGAAGTCTGTTATAGGTAGAGCGTATTTCACCCGGAGTTTCAGCTGAGTCAAGTTTCTTTTCATAATAGTCTTCCCAGTAATTCATCTCGTCGTATGCCCAACCCTTTTGAGCGGTTTGCTGCCATCTCATAAGCATATTGATATTGTCGTCGAATGTAGACCCGTCGATCTCGCTGATTGAATTTCTGAGGGCTTCCAATATTTCTATATCCCTGTGCAAATCAACGTTTCCTTCAGTTACGAAACGGGGGATTCCTTCGATGACTGTCCATATTCTCTTGCAATATCTACAAAACAAAATGCCCTCGTCATTGTCAGAATCAGCCATGTCTGTTCTTTCGATAAATGACTCCAGTTTAGTCCCTTCATATGGACAAACGAGCACCTGATAAAGATCTGCAGAATCAGTCATGGATATCACTATGAGTATATGAACCTGAAGAAACCAAGGAGTTTATTCTCCCCAGCAAGTGCCATAAAAAACCTGCGCTCCTCGCTGTCGTGTGGAAGAATAAAACGAAAATGGACGACAAACAGCATGATAAACAGCACCCCCATGATAACCACATTCATCAACGGTCCTTCGATATGCAGAAAAGTCATTATCAGCAGCGAGCAGATGGTCCAGTATGCGATTGTGTTGAGCAGGAGCATCCCCACGCGCCGGAGCGGAATAGAATCCCGCACAAACCATCCGATAAAGAGGTTCCGAAAAAGCCCTGCCGTACCTGTTGCTATGACCACGCCCATAATGCCCCAGAGCTTGATAAATAGTATATCTGCAGCCAGATTATATAGGCCAAAAATCTTGCTGAACAATATTATGTCAACTTTCTCATCAAGCTGTGATGAAAGTGCAAGAGGAAACGAGACGGCGTTTATGGCTGCAAAACCCAATACGACTAAGAACAGACGGCTATGCTCGCCGTACTTGCCGAATACCTGGGTGATAAAATCTTCGCCAGCCATGACAAAGAAAAAGAAGACGGGCACGTAAAATATATACGTGTACTTCATCAGAAAGTGCATCATCGTCTTGACCTTCTCTTTCTCTGCGGTAACTCCAAGCGAGAAAAAGAGTGGACGGATAACCTCGGACAGGTATCCCGTGACATTGAACCTTCCGATCATTTTCGATATCCTGTCGCAAAATGCATAAATCCCGACAGCGACTGGATCAAGGAAAAGGGCTATAATGAAATTGTCAACGCCAGTGTCTATGAACTGTATCCCTATATCATTGAAGTTGTTGTATAGTCCATACCTTACGATCCGTTTCTTTTCATTAGCAGAAAAATTACTTATTCCTCCTTCCCTGGGGATAAACCGATGGTAAACATACAAATTAGCCGCGAGCAAAACGATGAGGGCGATAAGGTCAACCGCAATGATCCAGAGAAGAGACGCCCCGTAGTAATAGGAAAGAAGGTAAGCAATAGACTTCAGAAAGACAAAACCAGCGTATGCTCCCTGAGTATACTTATGCAGGAAATAGGAATCAAGGACTATCTTTGCAAACAGCCACTGCTGATAGGTAATAATTACGCCTGCAAACAGAATAAAATACGTTTTATATTCGGATAACTTTAGATACGGAGAAAGCGATTCCCAGAACAGTAATATAATAAGAAGGATCACAGCGCTGATCAGGAGCCTTATTATTGAGGATCTCACATAAAGTCTGTGGGCGAGTGTAAATTCTTTGTTCCTGAAATATTCTGGAATATACCTGTTCAGGATATTATTTAGACCCAACGATGCTATTATGGCCATGACGCCGATAAGAGAGTAAAGAAGGTTATAAATGCCATAATCGTTCTTTGAAAGAAGCTTGATCAGTATAATTGTCGATAAAAAAGCAAAAGCCTGAGATGCAACCTTGAAGAGCACAGTGTAGAATATCGAGACAGACCCTTTTTTCAGCAGGTCCCTGTTATCGTTTGCTGTCATATGGTTGCAGGCTTCGAGAGATTGTCTATTCTTCTTTTACGTCCGTACAATAAAACCGAACTGACCTTCCATGGCAGTTTGAGATGAAGTATTTTATATTCACCGATCTTTTTACGCTGTCATTTTTCACCAAAAACTGATGAATCTGAGTGGTGCCGTTTACCATGACCGGGAATAATGAAGAGTCCTGCGTCCACTTTTCGGCTTCCCAATCGTAGAACAGGCGGTTTGAACTGTCGTATATCTGAAGGTCAACCTTGCAACTGCCATGGGCCTCAAGCAGTGTCTGAACATACACAACAGACTCGGCACGCAGTGCATTGCCTGAATTAATGCTGATGGAATAAAGCGTATCCGACTCAGTAGCCAGTTCATGGTATCCGGAGTCCTTCCCGCAAAAATCAGAAACAAGAGACGATCTCCCGCCGGATTTTGCCGCCTTCCACGCCTCTTTCGGTCCGCTCACGTGCCAACTGGTCATCATCTTTTTCTGTGGCTCGATAGTTGATTTCAAATCCCTGTTGTCCAGGATGCTTAATTCGGATGGAGCCTTCCCCAGCATCCCGATATAATTTCTTCCGTCGAGGTCTTTAAACCTCATCCTGTTTTTAGTCAGAGGTCCGACAATAATTGTATTTCCGTAATTACCCCTTTGGATCTCGACATCCCCTGCGGCTGACTGGGCAAATATGATATTGCCGGTCGATATCCTGCCGGATTCAGGGTCACGGCTGATTTTCAGAAAAGTACTTGTGCTGTATCCTGCGTGGACTTCGACCCCTGAGATCCCCCTCAATTCTATGCCAACAGGAGTTTTTTCAAAATAACCTCCTGTCACAACAGTGCTTGGCGCCATATAACGCACATTATCCGAGGCTGCCGCTCCTTTCGATTTAATCAGGAGGCCTCCCGTGTCATTGTGTTCGCAAGAAACGGAATCAAAAGTAACGCTTATGTTGTTTTCGCTGATAATGCCCCACTTTTTATTGAACTCAGCCTCTACCTGCATCACTCGAACCTGCTGTGTTGCAGCGATTTTAAGCCCACTGCCAGCGGAGTTGGCCACATAGACGTCTTTGATGTGAATATTGTAACCATTAATCTCAACCAAAGTTTCGGTGCCTGGATTGCCTTTTGCATTGCCTTCAAAACCAATGTCGGAAATGGAGGCATTGAACCAGTGGTTCGCCTTTATATGAAACAGGTGAGAATTCTGGCTGTCGGCAAGTTTCAGAACGGATTTGCGGGGCCCGGCTCCTGAGATATTTACGAACTTGGGCGGCAGAAACCCTTCGACCGTCGATCCGATCTTATTTACGTAATAAACGCCAGGCGGGAAATAAAGGCTGCTTCCGTTTTGCGCGCCCTTTATATTCGCAGCTGCATTCCATGCCTTCATGATAGCCGCTGTGTTCTGAGCAGCTTTGGAGGGATCGCCATCGGCTGATGCGCCATAGTCAAGCACATTAATGATTCCCTGACCGCCCTCTGATGCGAATAGCAGGTGCGGCGTGGAAGCCAAAATGACAAGCAGAAGTAATATATTCTTCACAGATTGCAATCGAGCCGGGAGCAGGATGGAATCATAATAGTTCATTTACTGCTAAAGGAGTCTTGATTTCGTATCATCTTTCATCACACTCGCGTAAAAAGGGAAGATAGGGGACCTGAATATCAGGCCCCCTGTGTATTACATCACTTACGGCGTTTTAAACTGTTGAGCGCCCGCCCAGGCGCCTGAACCTGCTGCATTACTGCCGCGAAGATTCCAGAAATAAGTGGTATTGCCTGTCAAGGTCGGCATTGGCGGTGTATTGACTGTGCAGGTATCCACTGCCGTTGTTCCTGTGCAGATGGCTGCAGCATTAAACGTCCGATCGCCGCCAGGCACTACGCCAGCACCCTGCCGCGTAAGATAGACCCGATACTGAGTTGCACCTGCAGATGCTCCTATTGTCCAGGTATAAGACGGCGTCGTGGAGCCTACGATTATCCCACCAATAGGCGATGTGGGGGTAGGCACCCCAGGCACAGTCGCTGTTGTTACGGTGAACAATCTGGAGCCTGCCCATGCTCCTGCACCAGCAGCATTAATACCTCTCACGTTCCAACTGTAAGTCGTATTATTAGTCAAGGTTGGCATTGGCGGTGTGTTCACTGTGCAAGTATCCCCTGCCGTTATTCCTGTGCAGATGGCAGCCGCGTTAAAAGTCAGGTCACCGCCAGGAATGATGCCTCCTCCTGACTGTGTAAGATAGATCCGATACTGGGTTGCCCCTGCAGATGCACCTATCGTCCAGGTATAAGACGGGGTAGTAGAAGCGATCACTGCCCCTGACGCAGGTGAAGTCAGTGTCGGAACACCAGGAACTGTCGCTGTTGTTACGGTGAACTGTATGGAAGGCACCACCCAAGCACCTGCACCAGCCACAGTAATGCCTCGCACGGTCCAATCGTAATTAATACCATCCGACAATGTCGGCATTGGCGGTGCGTTCACTGTGCAGGTATCATCTGCCGTTGTCCCCGTACAGATAGCTGCAGCATTAAACGTCATGTCGCCACCAGGAACACCCCCTACTCCCGACTGTGCCAGATAAATACGATATTGCGTCGCCCCTACGGATGGCCCTACTTTCCATGTATAAGACGGAGTTGTAGTGGCAATGGTCGACCATGATGCAGGTATCATCAGTATCGGCACATCTGGTATAGTCGATGTTGTCATAATAAACTGCCACTGGGCCGTCCACTCTCCAGAACCAGCATCATTAATACCACGCACCTGCCAGAAGTATGTGGTATCATTTGTCAACGTCGGCATCGGCGGTGTATTGACTGTGCAGGTATCCCCTGCTGCTGTCCCTGTACAGATATCAGTAGCATTAAAGGTGAGATCGCCGCCAGGAACTCCTCCCATACCCTGCTCTGTCAGATAGATTCTGTACTGAGCGGCTAATCCAGATGCACCCACTGTCCATGTATAGGATGGTGTCGTAGTGGCGACAAGTGCTCCAGATGCAGGTGACGTGAGTGTCGGCACGCCAGGAACCGTCACCACCTTAAACTTTCGAGGGCCTGCCCACTCACCAGCACCAGCGGCATTTATGCCACGCACTCTGAAGAAATAAATGTATGAGGGATTCAATGTTAATGTTGGCAACGGCGGCGTGTTGACTGTGCAGGTATCCACTGCTGTGGTCCCTGTGCAGATATCGGCAGCATTAAACGTGAGATCTCCGCCAGGAAGAACCCCAGCCTCCTTTCTAGCCAAATAGACCCGGTATTGCGTCGCACCCGCTGATGCCCCCACCGTCCATGTATAGGTCGGGGTTGTTGAAGCGAGGACTTCCCCTTCTGCAGGCGATGTAATTGTCGGCACGCCAGGAACCGTTGATGTTGTCACTATAAACTGCCGCTGGGCTGTCCATGCACCAGCACCGGCGGCATTTATGCCACGCACTTGCCAGAAGTATGTGGTATTGTTTGTCAACGTAGGCATTGGCGGTGTATTGACGGTGCAGGTATCCCCTGCTGTTGTTCCTGTGCAGATCGCAGCTGCGTTAAATGTCTGGTCACCACCGGGAACACCTCCCGCACTCTGCCGAGCCAAATAGATCCGATACTGGGTCGCACCTGCTGATGCTCCCACTGTCCATGTATAGGACGGGGTCGTAGTGGCGACAAGTGCTCCAGATGCAGGTGACGCCAGTGTCGGCACACCGGGCGGTACTGCCACCACCTTCTCATACGCGCCGATGTCGCAGTTTACGCCTTGGGGACGTGCAGTGCCGCGCTGGTCTGTCGCGGCACAGGTTGAGTTCTGACCAGCATCTATTGCAGGACTGCCGACCTCAAGCGCCATGGTCTGTGTAGGCCCACCATTATTTGCAAGAACACCGAGAACTGGATCGCCGTTATAGGCAGACGAGCATGAACCATCCTCAACAAGGTTATTGCTCTGCGCTGATATGGTTCCGGTATTTGCACAGTCGCCACCAGAATTACTATTCGCAATAACCGAATTATAGACAGACATTGAACCCGCATTGTAAATACCTCCTCCGGTCGTTGCCGAGTTGTTTGAAAAAGTGCTGTTATATACGATAAGAGTTCCTGATTCGCTATTATATATTGCTCCACCGGTTCCTGAAGAGTTTCCATGAAATGTGCTGTTCACAATCGATACCGATCCGTCGTTGTCAACTGCTCCGCCAGTAAGGACACCATTGTTGTTTCCGGTGAAGGTGCAGCCGTCGATGATTAGTGAGTTTCCGGGGCCGACATAGATACCGCCGACACCATCCTGTAAGGTCAAATCCACAAGAGATAGCGCAGATGTTCCATCCCCATTGTAGAAGATATCAAAAAAACTATTGCCATTAATTATGATCGGAGTTGCCGGGCCGGTGATAGTCAGTGTCCCGCTAATTGGAGGAAGAGCCGAAGTAACTGTGATTGTACCACTTAAACCCGACTCAAATATTATGTCATTTGTACCGCCCAGACTGTTTGCAGCGTTGATCGCCTCACGCAGAGAGCAGCCAAGCGGGATCCCTCCGGTGCCAGCACAGCAGGCAAAATTATTTACGTCATCAGTCCTTGTCACGGTGAATGTCGGACCGGTTTGATACGCGTCTCCAGCAGCAGCGCATGGGTCGGTGGCCTCTGCAGGAGCGCCGATCAGGCCAACCGTAAATGAGAGAAAAACAGCAACTAAAATAACAAGCGCGCTTCTTTTCATAATATTTCCCTCCTACATAAATTATCCCAATGATAGAGGCAGAATTAACAAAGCAATATAGCTAATTCTAACATTTTGAAGGCTAAACGTCATAATATTATTAAAAGTATCGGCTTTATAAACAGAAATCGTTAATTAGAGACTGTTGCAAAAAGTCTGCGAAACTATAATTATCATGGAAAATGAGGCACTATAGGCGTCTGCCTAACTGAGTTTGTATCCCCCTGATTTTCGGGCAATATGACAAGGATCTTTTTCATTTAAGCGAATATAAGCTAACAGCCTGAACAGCTAACAAGCTATTCGTTGACAGCACTTTTCTCTTTCGACCGAAGGTCTGCATGCTCGCTTCTGAGAGATTCTATCTCGGTGCCGAGTCTTTCATATTCTTCGGTCTTTCGGCGAATAAAGGCCTGGGTCTGTCTGAACTTCTCTGCTACACCGTGAGGAGTAAGTATGTACATATAAGCCATCTTGTTCTTCGAGTTCTTGAAGCGTTCTGCCTTGATATACCCCTTTTCGAGCAGTTCATTGACAATATAGTTTACCTTGCCGAGGCTAATCCCCATTTTGCGGGAGAGGTCACGCTGGGACAGAGTGCCGTCGCTGGTCAGCATGCGGAGGGTATTAAATTGTAGTTCGTTCATATGCACTATGAAAAGTGGCGGGCTACCGCCGCTCTTCTGCAATTGAAGCAGCAGTGAAAGGGGAGAGTATTTTATTAATTGACAATGCGTTCACGCGTTGAACGATTTAATTATATATTTATTCCCCTAATAAATACAAGGACTTAGCGATAGTCTGGCAAGCCTGAAAAAGTTTCTAACGCATGCGACATTCCTCCGCAGGAACTTATCAAAAATTTCCCCCAGTTCTTGAGAGACCGTAAATCTTGAACGAGTAAAGGTAATCGGTGAAAGTCAATAGAAAATCTTCTACCCCGGAGATGCAAAAATTCGGACGGTGCTGTTACGTCCGAATCATTCGTCCCGTTCCTGTTACAATATCCGTATGAAGCTCACGACTGAAGAGAACCTTGTGCTCATTCTTTCCCAGCCCACTCCTTCTGGCCAAGTCATGCAGAAAGTTCAGGCGCTTCTGTTCGACAGATCAACACCGATTGATTACGACTGGCTGCTTCAGTTGGCAAACCTGAACCAGGTAACACCACTGCTTTATAAAAATCTTTCAGATCTTCAGATCTTTCCTCCGGAGTTCATGCAGCGTCTGTTGACGCACTACATAGCGACCATTCAACGTAATGCAGATCATCTCGATGAGACCTTATATATTGTCGATATCTTACGCAGGGCCGGAATCCGCTCCATCCCCCTGAAGGGCTCTTTTGCTGCTGAGACGTTGTTCGGAGATATTGGCCTGTACCCCACCTCTGATATAGATCTGCTCATTCCGCTGGATGATCTAAATCAGGCGCGAGCGAGTCTTATTGCAGCCGAATATGATCTCAGCGGAGAGCTCAGTGAGCAGGATCAACTGGCGGGTTCCTACCATCTTCGCTTCCGAAAGAAAAACACTGTGCTCGAACTGCATTGGAACCTGGTGAGAAGATATTTCCAAGCATCTTCTGCTTACTGGCGGAAGGATACCGGAGAGACGGCATTGAGAGGAAGGACTGTCGCCCGTCTTTCAAATGAGAATTATCTTCTTTATCTAATCTTCAGGCTTTTCTGCAAGGCCTTTATGCCGCTTCATCATTTTGTGCTTATGCCGGCACTTCTGAGTCAGGATTTTGATTGGCAGAAGTTCATGGCTTCTGCAAGGAAGCTACGGATGAGGAGGCTGGCTATGTTTACGCTGAAGCTCATGCATGATTCATTTGGCTTAAATATTCCGGATGTGATAACCAAAACAAATATGCTCGGCTATGACTTGCTTAAACGGTTTGTCATCCGGAGCCTATTTAGGCAGGATATTTATCCCCATCTCAGGATGTCCCTGTTTCTTCTCCTGCTTGACTCCCCCGCTGATATTTTCAAGGCGCTTTTTGAAAGAATATTTCCGGCTCCGGCTGAGATTCGCCTGCGTTACAATATCCCCGGGAGCTCTCTAAAGACTCTCTTCTATTACATCCTGAATCCTTTCATTATGATCTTAAAAAAGACGAAGAGATTTTAAAGCGTGAATCGTGATGAGTAAACGGCTAAAGGACAAGGAGCTGTTAGCAATGATATGCCGTATGCGTAATACATAAACTGTTAAAATCTAAACGGATGGCGGAGAGCGGCCGTAATTCGTGAGACGTGAATAGTTGACAAGCTGGCAATCTGGAACGGCAGGGAGGCGCCCGCCACACTCTGGTCCGCAGAGGCGGATGAGCCATAAAGTGTAAGAGAGCGAAGAATAAGAGGCCCCAAAAGCAGAGATGTGAGATACTAACATTACGAAATTCCTTCTGGAGGTATCTTATGAGATTCAAGGTCTTACCCATGACGCCGAGTATGACGGCTATGTTGTGGATATTCCTGAACTCATTGGCTGCATGAGCCAGGGCAAAACTATGGTTGAGGCACTCCAAAACATAAGAGACGCAATAAAGGGATGGCTGTTTGTCGAGGAAAAACACGGAAGGCTGATCCGTCAAGAAGAACAAGAAGTTTTTCTGGGAGAGGTCTCTGTTTAGGTGGGGATACGCTCCAATCTTTCCGGAAAGGATACCGTCAGGATCTTTGAGCAGTTTGGTTACAAAAAATTAGCCCCTGGATTACTGCGCGGGCTGATAAGAAAAAGCGACGTATCTCTGGACGACTTCCTTAAAGCTAAACAATATTTTCCCCGCAGCTCCTCTATGACCTTCCCTTATTATCTCCTCAACCCGCAGCTCATGCGCTCCCCGATATCTTTGCGCACGGAAGGTGCATGGACTATAATGATAGGCATGGAAAGAGATTCTCGTAGCAACAACGCCATTTATATTTTCCTGACGGGGGCATTGCATGGATCTTCTGAATAAAATCAAAAATAACAAGGCGAAGGTCGGCATTATCGGACTGGGCTATGTCGGCCTGCCTCTGGTAATCGAGTTCTGCAAGGCAGGGTTTGCAGTGACCGGCTTTGATACAGACCCCAAAAAAATAATGTTATTGAAGCAGGGGAAGAGTTATATAAAACATATAGCCGCTGATGCCCTTGCTTTATGCTCCAGGCTTTTCGCCCCGACAACTGATTTTTCACGCCTGTCGGCAATGGACTGCATTATCATCTGCGTTCCTACACCGCTCAGCAAGAACCGCGAGCCTGACATGAGCCATGTCTTTAACACCGGAAGAACAATAGCCCGGCATCTCAGAAAGGGTCAGCTTGTGGTCCTTGAATCGACCACCTATCCCGGCACAACGGATCAGGATCTGAAACGCATCCTTGAAGAAAATGGTCTGAAGGCCGGAAAGGATTTCTACCTCGCCTTTTCCCCGGAGCGTGAAGACCCCAACAACAGAGACTTTTCGACTTCAACCATCCCAAAGGTAGTAGGCGGATATACGGCGCAATGCCTCAGGGCGGCAAAGGCTCTGTATGACAGGGTCGTAACAAAAACAGTACCGGTTTCATCGCCAAAGGTTGCGGAAGCGGCGAAGCTTCTCGAAAATATCTATCGCTCGGTCAATATTGCGCTGGTAAATGAGATGAAGATGCTCTTTGACAAGATGGATATCGACATCTGGGAGGTTATTGAGGCGGCAAAAACAAAACCGTTCGGGTTCCAGGCCTTCTACCCCGGCCCCGGCCTCGGCGGCCACTGCATCCCGATCGATCCCTTTTATCTGACCTGGAAGGCGCGGGAATATGACTTTTCAACCCGCTTTATCGAGCTGGCAGGCGAGATCAACACCAGTATGCCCTCTTATGTGATAGAGAAGACCATTGAGGCGCTGAACAAAAAAGGCAGGAGTCTTAACAAGGCAAAAATATTGGTCCTCGGGGTTGCTTACAAGAAGGACATAGACGATCAGAGGGAGTCGCCTTCCCTGCGCATCATGCAGCTGCTGAAGGAAAAGGGCGCCACAGTCGGATATAACGATCCGCTGGTCCCCCTATGCAGAGGACACCGGCATTATCCTGATATTGATATGCGGTCCAGGAAGCTGACGGCTGCAGAGCTGAAAAAGGCGGATATAGTCCTGCTCCTGACCGACCACTCTGCCTATGATTATCATTTCATCGCCCGGCATGCCGCCTGCATTATTGATACGCGAAACGCTTTCCATAAATCAGGGATAAAAAACAGGAAGATCATAAAGGCGTGAAGGATGACGATTCAAGTCAGCTCAAAGTACAATATCTGTGAGTATCGATATACAGGTCATTACCGCAGCCTTAAAGGGAGTCCGATGAAACTAACAGGTATCACAGGGCAGGATGGCGCATACCTGGCAGAACTGCTCCTGAATAAAGGATACATGGTCCACGGCATCAAGCGCCGGGCATCGCTGTTCAATACCCAGAGGATCGACCACCTCTATCAGGACCCTCATGAAAAAATGCCAAGGTTCAAGCCCCACTACAGCGATCTTACTGATTCGACCAACCTCATCCGCATCATTCAGGAGACCCAGCCGAACGAGATTTACAACATAATAATGCGGGAGGGAAAATGACAAATATCGTTGCAGGTCTAATGTCATTTTTTGTTCCTTTCAGCATAACGCTCTTCATCCTTCCGAGGCTCGCCAGTATTGCCTCTGAACTGGGACTCGTTGACCATCCGAACCGTCGTAAGGTGCATAACCTCCCTAAACCGCTGGTTGGAGGCCTCGGAATGTCTCTTGGTGTTGCATTCGCCTGCCTTCTCTTTCTGCCACTTACGAACATGCGGGGATATTATGCCGGAGCAATCTTGCTTGTCGTCATAGGCTTTTTTGATGATTTCAGGGAAATCCACCACAGAATGAAGTTTATAGCTCAGATATTATCAGCTATCCTGGTCATCTACTTCAGCAATGTCTCTCTCCATACCTTCGGAGAGCTTCTTTATCTATGGAATATCAACTTCGATGCTTTGACAGTGCCAATGACTGTAATCGGTTTTGTGGGGGTGATCAATGCGATAAACATGGTTGACGGTGTTGACGGTCTTGCAGGCGGCATATCACTCATATCCTTCATCTCGTTCGCTTATCTTGCCTATCTTGATAATCATCGGGATACAATGATGCTCAGCATAGCGCTTTCGGGGGCTCTCATCGCCTTCATGAGATACAATTGGCATCCCTCCCGACTTTTCATGGGAGATGCAGGGAGCCTCTTTTTAGGTTTTTCGGCAGCTTTTGTTTCCATCGTCCTGACCCAGGAGCCGAACAGCGTAGCCCGTCCTGTTGCCCCTTTGATAAGCCTTACGGTCCCGATTGATGACACATTGACGGTCATGATCAAGCGGCTGATGAAAGGCAAGAGCCCCTTTTACCCTGACAAAAAACACTTGCATCATGTATTACTCAAGTTCGGCTTCAGCAAACTACAGACGGTCGCGATAATCCTCGGCTTGTCCGCAGTATTTTCGTCTATCGCGCTTGCAGGAACCCTGCTTGAAGTTCCTGAATACTATCTTTTCTATCTATTTCTCACCTATTTTTTTAGCTATTTCATTGCATCCTTCTTCATCAGGAACATACTGTTGAAGCGGAAAAGAAATTCCCGGCTTCGCGCAAAGATTATGCTGAAGTAGCTGTTTCCGGTTACTGGAGCAATATCAGGAGAAACATGGAAGCTCTTAAGGAGGCGGGCTTACTTTACACTTACAAAAAAGTGGAACTTCCGGTAGGAAAGGATTACGCCGTCAGTAACGATCTCTTCAACCCTGATGCCAGGTGAAAGCTCCTGCCCTTCTCTCATCATGCGTTCATTGATCCTGGCCATCCTTCCTGAGGGCTTTTCCGAATAGAGAAAGGCCGTTATCGAAAAAACAGGAAGACCGCCTTTCACGGAAGGCGGCAGTTCTGAAAACTTGTATAACTTCTTTTCCGGCAGAGGCTCTGCTGCAACCTCAGGCTTTCCCTCAAGAATCGCTACCTCGGTTACTTTCTGTCTTTCATGGTCCGCCTTTTGCTCGCCATTTATGCGGCCGGCTGACTTCTGTTCATCTTCCTGCATCTTCTTCCTGAGCGCCAGAAGCCTCTCACGTAGCACAGAATCCTTCTCTGCAGGAGGAGGAACCGGCGTACTGCTCACCGATGCCTTCCCTGCTGCTGCGCCTGATGCTACCTCGCCTGCAGGTTCCTTCACTTCAGGCATCTTCACGTCCTGACTTGCAGACGGAGCTGCCAAAGGCTGGCTGGCAGGGGCCGCCGGCATAACAGAATCAGCCGATTTCTTCGGCAGGAACCACCAGAACAGGAGCGCGGCATTCAGGACAAAAACGGCGATCAGAATATACGGCCAGACAGGTCTTCGCTGTGAATGATAGACAATAGAGTCCTGTTCACTAAGACCGGGGATCTTCCCTCTCCTGCGTTCCTTTTCAAGCTTTTTGAGTGCATCCAGTATGTAAGACATGGTCAGATCCCTTCGCCGCCCCTGCTCAGAAGGGGCTCCCCAACGCCGTACCGGGAGTTAAGATGAATGACCGTATGCACGCCGACGCGGCCATCAGGCACAAGGCCCTCCTCGAGCTGGAACTTTTTTATCTCTTTCACCATTTCTTCGTCATAGGTCTTCTTCAGTCCAAAGCGGCTTATTCCGGTCTTTTTTGCGATAAGCTGCGCTAACCACTGCAGATGGCGGCCGGTTTCGCCGGGCCGGATTTCGCCGCGCCAGGAAGGAGGCGCTTTCCAGAACAGGGTATATTCACCGAGCCATTTTTTCTCAAGCTCCTTCGGATCGACTGTCAGCTCACGGTCAGCAAGAAGAAGTGTAATGCGTTGCCCCTGGACAGCTTTGAGCAGGGCATAGAAGCTGCTTCCGTTATCATCAATAAGCTTAAGCACTGAAGGTCTGTTCAGTGCGACCAGCCTCTTCAGATCGCTTAAGCCCTTCAGGCACTGCAGTCCTTCGCTTGCCGCCTGTCTGCATACCGCGTTTATCTCAACGACCTTATAGGAGGAACCCCACTGTTTAAAGAGGCCCTGATATGTCATTGCTTCGCTTCGGTCAAGGGACTGTTCAGGGGGCCAATGAAGCGCAACGGGCAGAGGTAATGACTCTGTCTTCTTTTCCTGCACTTCCCTGAGTGGCTGAGGCGCAGGCTGAAAAAAGTCCTGCTTATAGGAAAATGCCGCAATCGCAGCCACCACGGCAAGCAAAACGATGCCGGCAGCAATCCAGCCTGCCGCCTTCAGGCGCTGCCCGCCCTCTTCTTCCCTGCCAAATACCTCCTGAGCCGCCTTCTTCAGCGTGGCCTTGTCAACCTTGTCTTTCCCCTGCACGTATGCGCCCAGTAATGACCGGTCACAGATCAGGTTTATCAGCCGGGGCACACCCCTGCTCAGCCGGTACAGCGTCGGTATGAGAGAGGACGGAAAGAGCTGCCGGTCAACGCCGCCAATGGCAAGACGATGGCTGACATAGGCATCCACGTCTTTAAGGGAAAGAGGGCCAAGGTGATACCGGGCAGTAATCCGCTGCTCGAGCTGGCTCATTTCAGGACGGCTCAGCATCTCTCTCAGTTCAGGCTGCCCCAGCAGAATGATCTGCAGCAGTTTATACTGGTTCGTCTCAAGGTTCGTAAGCAGCCGCACCTGCTCAAGCACGTCCGGGCTGAGGTTCTGTGCCTCCTCTATGATCAGTACGGTCTTATGACCCTGTGCACAGCTGGCAAGCAGAAAATCATTAATGCGGTCAATAAACATCTTGTTGCTCGCAGCACCTTCAGGATACGCTATACCCAGCTCATCACAGACCACCGCAAGCAGTTCCTCGACAGACACCCTGGGGTTGAGCACAAATGCGATATGCGTCTCAGGAAGCATCTGATCGAGAAGGCAGCGCGATACGGTAGTCTTGCCCGTACCGACATCTCCGGTCAGGAGGATAAATCCGCCGTCGCTTCCGATGCCGAAGGTAAGGTGCGCCAAAGCCTCCCGGTGCTGTTCGCTCATGAACAGATAGCGGGGGTCAGGAGCAATCGAAAAGGGAGGTTCCTTCAGTCCAAAATATTCTTGATATAAAACAGTCATACCCGATAGATCCTTGGCGCTAATGCACGCGTTCGTTTACGTTAGAGCGTACAATAAAATTCAGGAAAAAAACAAATGCCAGGGCCTCTCATGACCCTTTATCTGCTCATACGCTTTATAATAGCAAGTCATGGAAAAAATTATATATAAGACCGCAGGCACAAACCCTCCGTCGCAGGCAGCAGATATACTTGCGCTCGGAACCGGTCTGTCCAAAAGCAGGATCAAGGACGCCATGGTTAAAGGTGCTGTCTGGGTAAAACGAAAAGGCAACATGAAACGTCTCAGAAAGGCGACGACCGTGCTTTCGCCTCATGACCATATCGAGATACATTATGACGAAACGCTCCTTTCGATCAGGCCGCCGGAACCGGGACTCGTAAGCGATCAGGGATATTACAGCGTATGGTTCAAACCCTCGGGCCTTATGGCTCAGGGCACCATGTTTGGCGATCATTGTTCTCTTCTGAGACTGGCAGAACTTCACTTCCAGGTGAGGAGGCAGGCCTTTCTTGTGCACCGCCTGGACAGGGAAGCTGACGGGCTCATGATCATTGCACACAGCAAGGAATCGGCAGCACGGTTTTCCGAGCTTTTCCAGAAAAAGCTGATCACCAAGGAATACCGCGTTGAAGTCCTTGGTGATATGGGTCAGCAGGGGAAAAAAGGGACCATACGTCTGCCGCTTGACGGCAAGGAAGCGGTCACCGATTACGAGGTAATCTCCTATGACCCGCAGCAAAACAGGTCTGTTGTTTCTGCTTTTATCAGAACAGGCCGTCTGCATCAGATCCGCCGCCATTTTGAGATGATCGGCCATCCGGTAATGGGAGATCCGAAATATGGCAAAGGGAACAAAAACAGAGAAGGGATGAAGCTTACTGCGGTTTCCCTACGATTTCATTGCCCTTTCAGCAGGCAGGAAGTTACGTTTACGATCTGACAAAACCGGAAAAAAGTTCATCATCGTATCATTGCAGAACACGTGCAGTCTTTCTGCCCGATGCAGCGCAACATTACCTATCCCGTCGCCTTGCCACAAGTCACGCGTCATACCTACCATCCGCCGCCGCCACCGCCGCCGCCACCGCCGCCTGAGGAACCACCGCCGCTCCCTGAGCTTGAGCCCGGGGCTGTTGATGAGGAAGATATTGCATTGGAAAAAGAATCTCCCAAAGAGGAGGCAAACGCTGCTGAGTCACCAGAGCCCCACGAAGTGCCTGAATACCAAACGGGATGATACTGACCTGCTTCTCCGGCAGCAGAGGCTTTGTCTATGGTCCCCGAAAACTGTTCTGCCCACTGCTGCTCAACATCCAGCGCAAGGGCATACGGCAGATATTTTTCGAACAACTGAGGGGTACGGTCGGCTGGGTTTAACGTATTTAATCTGTCCTGCTGCGTTGCCGCAAGAAACCGCTTGAAACCTTCTATCTCGTCCAGCAGCTTTCTGCCTGCAAGCGTCGGCGCCTTCAGAAGATTAAAGAAGAGATAATTGACTGCCATTGCCACAAGAAGAAACAGCGGCATCACATAGGAGGTGCTCATTGCCAGCACGTACATGCCAAAACCCTCCCCACCCAGAAAAGGCAGAGAAAACAGGGTGCTGAATAGCGCACTTGCAACATATCCCAATCTGCTCCAGCCCCGGGACGAAATGACCATCTTCCATGAAGAAAATGTCTGCTTAAGCAGCATGATAACACCTACGCTCCAGCCGGTTAGCCAGACACAGATAAAGAGAAACACCGGAAGCCCGCCTTTGCTGATTGCAGAACTTATGCCGCTTATAAACAGGAAAATCGCGGTCAATACAAGTCCGATAATAAAATATTTTGTATTGGTAACAAAAAAGTTCCTCTCGCACTTCAGCTTCAGATATTCCTCAACCTCGGTAAGCGCCTCCCTGATATCTTTGTGGTTCTCCTGCTTCAGTGCAAGTTCCCGGCCTGCACGGAAGAGGCGGCGATACAGGGTGCTCTCCTCAGGAGAAAGGTCCGTTTCCGCACCTGACTTCTTTTTGACGGTATATTCTCCGTCATCATCCTGTATGGTTACCAGCCCCTTTACCGCCAGATTGATAAGTGCTGCGGTAAAGGCCTTATGGTCATATCCCATGTGTGCTATAAATCTCATCATGGCAGGAGACATCTTTGCCGGCGGATTGTAGAGGACCATAATGGTGCCTTCCTCAGGGTCCTTACCCACAATCATCCA